>JAFDJA010000001.1 GCA_019307745.1 Deltaproteobacteria bacterium
TAAGGAGCAGATCTCCATCCCCGTGGCATTGGCAGTAACCATAACAATAAGTGTTAAGATATCTTCAAGGTACAGATCAGAAGTAATGGCCTTGCTAATATCCATTAGGCCCTTAATATATTTTTCGTAATTTTCTGAAGATTGATTTGCCATAGTTTCTTAATGCTCACACAGACTTTTAAAAAAAAGGCTTCCCAAAATGACGTAAAATTACGAGCACCAGAGAAGCCTAAAACCGCCACTACAAGCTTCCTCAATAAAAAGGTAACCTTTGGAAGTCGCAGACCGTAAAGGTCTTTGGCCCTCCGGTGGTTTTAATATGATTATCGAAGCTGAGTGACAATAGTAATATTATATTCTCTTATTATTCCCATGTCCATAGATTCTTCGATTTTTTTAAAATTTATTATTCATTAAAGACTGTTTGGAGTCTTTTCAATTATAACAAAATAATACCCATCCCAGATTATGTTGATTATTGAGCATGTTAAAATTTTCAAGACTGCGAAAGAATAAAACCCTAACCACAGAAATGCACTTGATATTTTACCAGGATCAGCCATTAGAAAAAATCATACTCGCATGCCGTTTCATTTAGGATGCGTCCGGATCAGGGCTGCCCTTCCACATACGGTTGCCCCTTCTTAAACATGAGTAGATGCCTTTGTACCTCTACCTCCAATCCCCCCCCCTGAAGCCCCAGAGAGCTGATAAGTTCACTGGCCATCTCAGCCATATCCACTGCCTCCTGGAACCTTCCTCCTGCAGCATAAGCCACAGCCAGGGTATCAACCAAATCGGGGCTTCCATAATCTGAAAGCTCACAGGCCCTTTCCGCAAGACGTATTGCTTCATCAGGATTCCTTACGCTTTCCTTTTTGTAAGTGGCAAGTATCCAGGCAAGGTTATTCATAACCTCAATCTGGTCTGGTTCAATCTGAATGGCCTTTTTTAAATACTTTAACGCATCTTCAAACCTGCCTGTCCCTAGATAAATTTTTGCCAATAAATAGGCGAGGTTGGGAGTGAGACCAAGTGCCTCTTTAAAATGCTTTTCCGCCTCCTCAAACATCTCCTTCTTGATAAAGAGTTTACCCATATTCACGTGTATATTTGCAATATACGGATTAATTTCCATGGCCTTTTCAAAATGCTTTTGGGCCTCATCAACCCTGCCCTGTCTGGCAAGGACTACACCTAGATTTGTATGAGCCTTAAGGCTGTCAGGTTGTATCTCCTGAGCGCTGAACCAGCTGGCTATTGCCTCATCAGTCATTCCCTCTTCCTGAAAAAGGCGGCCCAGATAGTTGTGCGAAAGGGCCTTGTCAGGTAAAAACTCCATGTTATCACTAATTGTTTTTATCTGGATCCGACGGATCTTTTGTAAAAGGGCATCATCCTTGTTCAGGAAACCATCCAATGGGTTATTGCTATAATATGCCTCCATTAACCGAAAAAACCGCTCCTTCTGCATTGATGTGGCCCTTGCCAAATCAACCATATTCCTAAACGGTACGTATAAAGAATAGGCATAAGCGGCAAAATCAATCTGCGAGTCAACATCAGTCACTACCTGCTGTAGAATATCTTTTGTCTCAGCGCTGAACCACTTTCTGGAAAGTATCTCTCCTGTTATTAAAGGATCATAATAGTACATCAGTTTGGGTGCGGAAAATTCGAGTAATGGGCGGCTATCAGTATTGACCATCCCACGGCCAAAAAGGTCCTGAAGGTCCTCGGATATAATGAGCCTATAAAGCAGTCTAGGATCTGATAAAGATACATTCGTTGATTTTTGAACAAAAGGGATCTTCTGTTCTGCATTCTTAAGGACCAGGTTGTTCTCTCCCTTGAATCCAACCAGCAGGCAGTCACTGCATGCCCCTGAAGGTGTGGATACGATTAACAGGCTATTTTCAAAGGCCTGGGCAAAGGTCCTGCCAACAAGGGAAAAGTTGGCCCAATCCATCTCATATGAATGGATGAATTGAATAAATATTCCGTCCTCATTTAACCTGTCCCTGGCCAATTCAAAAAAATCCCTGGTAAAAAGAGTAGCCAGACCTGCCATCCAGGGATTAGATGGCTCTGAAATTATCACGTCATATTTTTCTCTTGTGAGATTCAGGTGCGCCCTGCCATCCTGGATAATAAGGTTCGTCCTGGGATCAGAAAGGACATTATTATTCCAGGGCAGAAAAAAATTACTTGCCTTGACAGCCTGATCGTTGATTTCAAGAATGTCCAGCTGCTTCACAGGGTAACAAAGCACTTCCCCTGCGGTTATTCCACTTGCAAGACCCAATACCATAACCTTTTCGGGATTCTTGTGAAAGAGCATAGGAAAATGTGTCAAAAGCGTCTGGGTCTTCATGTCCCCCCGTGAGGAGGCATCAGCCTTTCCGCTGTTTGCCATTGTAAAATCAATATTACCAAGGGCATCGGGGTTTTTTATCACCGTGGTGAAACCGCCAATGCCGTCACCATAACATACGAGTTCACCCCACTCAGACCTGCGAAGAATCTCAGGGCCCCGTAGTAAAGCCTCTAGCCAGCCGGTTTTTTTCACCTCTGCTTCAATCCAATCAAAGCGATGATATTTGCTTGTTGAAAGAAGCCTGTGATCCCACCTGGGGAAAAAAATGCAGAGCATAATCCCAGCCAGAGAGGCCAGTGCCAGAGGAGCATGCCTTAACGCTCCAGCCTTGCCGCCTTTATGCAGGAGAATTCCCGCCACAAAAAGTGAGGTGAACAGCTGCAGGCCGACAACCATGGCCAGGCTGTTTTCTTTGCCAATCAGCGGGATCAGGATAAATCCTGCACAGAACGATCCCAGTACAGCACCGACAGTATTTATGGCATATGCAAAACCCATGGATCTGCCAACACTGGAGACAGACTGTGTGAAAATCTTTCCGACCAGAGGAAAGGCGGCACCAAAACAGATTGTGGGCAGGATCATAAAACAGAGCAGAATAAGAGCCTTAACCAGGCTTAGGGCGGCAAAATTGTCCTTAAACTGAAATAAGATTTTAGCGAAAAACAGCTGGCTGTTGCCCAAGAACTGACTCACTCCCAGCACAAACAGGGCGGCTGTAATCTGGGTAATGATCAGGAGCCAGATGGGTCTGGCTGTTTTATCCGCAATCCTGCCAAATATAATGCTTCCAAAGGCCAGTCCAGAAATAAAAGTGATAAGCACTATGGTGAAGGAATAGGTAGTAGGTCCCACTATAAGACCCGACAACTTGGTCCATATAACCTCACATGCCATGGCACAAAAGCCTGACACCGCAAATATCACAAGAGCGCTGTTTCCTTCCCAGGAGTAATTCAGGGCTCCAGTTTCTTCAGGGGTCTCGTATTGATCGGGTTTTTCACGATAAGGGGCAGGTTCCTTTAAAGATTCGTCCCTTGCTCTTCCCTTATGGCTGGCCCAAATACAGGACAGGCCAATGACAGAGTTTATGCCCACCGCAAACATGAGCGTACCCCATACTCCAAAAAGACTTAATAGCCAGAAGCCGCATAACAATGCACCAACGGCTGCTCCGATAGTGTTAAGGCCGTATAACTTCCCCGCATGGCTTCCCAAATGCGAGAGCCTTGTAATGTAGAATCGGCAGAGAATAGGAAGCGTTGCCCCCATACAGATGACAGGGATGCACAGGAGGATCGCGCACCCCGCAAAGGTGAGAAAGCTGTACAATACAAAATGTGTAAAGAGATGGTTATAGAGAATCGCAAACAGAGGCCGGGCAACGCTCAAAAGCAGTGGAAGCATAAGTCCATATGCGCCTATTATTAATTCCAGCACTCCGTATATCCTCACCAGCTTTTCAGGATCTTCAATACGATCAATAAACCTGCCTGCCAGATAGCTGCCCAGGCCAAGTCCGCCCATAAACACGGTAAGGATGATACTCACGGCGAATGGAGCACCTCCTATGATCTTAACTATCATCCTCATCCATAATATCTCGTATGTCAGGCCTGTAAGACCTGAAAGAAAAAAGCAGACAAGGATCAATAGGATTTTCTTATTTGTTGAGCCGCGGGACAATCGGTTTTCAGTCATTGTATGTTCCTATTGTGGTCATATCTTAGTTATCAACTATTGGGATAATAAAAAATTTTATTCCGATATGCGAAGGAAATCTGGATAGTGCAGTACGTGTATATATAAGGGCAGCAGGGATAATAAGTCCGGCCATAACAATTCCAGTGCACCAGTATTCATAAATTAATTGAGGTACAAGGGAATTTACATCATCACCGAGAAAAGGGCTCTGCAATAGGTCACTGGAGGACCTCTTTAACGTGAACCTGTAATATGCCATGTCTATGCAGTTGAAAAACCATGCAATACTGCTTGTTATCATGAACAGAATAAAAATAAACCTTTTACTCCTCGGGAAATGTATAATTTGGAGTAGTGTAAAAATCAGCAGGGAAAAAATCAGATTTACATAGGCAATACCTACCTGATCAAATCTGAGCCAGCACATGAGTATCATTAAATACTCCGGAAGGATTACCCAGTCAAAAAGGTCCAGATTCAGGAGAAAAAACAGGATGCGGCAGATCGCGAAGGCCAGGAGTAATATTAAGAGTTTTTTCAATAAAAACAGGAACTGTCTGCCATGATAAAAGAGGAATGCTTCGAAGTTTTCTCTGTTTTGCCTATCCAAAATTTTTATTTCCCATCCGCAGCAGAAACCTCTTGCTTAAGGGATCGTCTCTGATATCTGCTGATAATCTTTCCTTTTGAACCTTTTTTACTGAAGGTACTGCCTGGGGTTATAGCTATCCGAAGAGATCTTCGGGCCTGATCATTATCCCAGTCCTCATATTCAATCAGATAGAAAGCCGCAAACAGTGAGGCCCTCCCCCGGCCATGATAACAGTGAATAAGTATTGGCCATTTGAGATCCGGGTCATCCAGAACTCTCAAAAATCTATCAATACTTTCCTTTCTGGGTCTCTGTTGCGATGGTATGTTTATATGGGTTAATCCCAATCTGGTTAAAACCTCATACTCCTCATCAATCTCAGCCTGAGTACCAGGGTTAAGAGGATGGTCTTTTGTAGGGGTCCGCAGATCAATTACCGTTTGGATTCCATGTTTTTTCATGAATCTCTCAATCCTGTGAGGTGGAATTGTCCCTGATCTATAGACTTTTCCCTTAATAACAGTAGAGAACCGATGTCGAACCTGAGAATAATAGAATCGGATAAAACAGGCAATAGCTATTACGACAATTAGAACCTTTAATATCATAGACAACAGCACCCTTTTAACCTGGAATGTTTATCTTTGCCCCGCTTTACGGGGAATTCTTTCAGCTCCCCATGCCCTCTGTACGGAACCTTGTCAGGTACAGCCATATATGAGAAGATTAAAGAGGTCAAGGCTCCTTTTTACCTTTACTTGAATTTCTTTCTGCTTTTCATTTTTTTATGAAGAGATTTTTTTATAGAAATAAATGCGGGGAAACAGACACATCGAGCCTTGGCAACACTACGGGCTCACTTAAAAACAACCTGGCAGTTTTCATAATTAGGTCCTGGTTGAATTTGCCAGGTCTTGCCTCCCAACGATCAAGGTCAACACCCCTCTCACCCTGGGCCGGGCCTCAAGCTATTGACAAAATTGGAATTACAGATTAAGGTCAATTGCTCAGTGGAAAACTACACAGCTTATCTACAACAGACGGATTGCGGTTATAGTTTTATCCACACTTCCTCCTCCAGGCTCCTGCCGCGAGGAGATGAAGATTCCAGAATATACAACAAGTGTTCCCGCTGAAAAATCAACTGTCAACAGGGCAGTTAAGAATTAATTATAAATGTTTTAGGAGGATATACCCATGGCAGAGCCGACTTCTGACAAGCACTACGAAACAAACTTCGAGTTTCCCATGTGGAAGCTTATCAAACAGAGGGCAGAGGAAAAAGACATAAGCTACCTTGCTGCGTCAGCTGAAATCATCCCGGAATATGCAAAGACAATCAGGTACAGGGATACCGAATTTGAAGCCCAGGCGATTACCAAACGCGCGGAAGAACTCAATGCGCTATTCCAAAAAGAGGGCATGGGAGCCAGCAATATCAAGGAGCTGCTTGATGAGTACACAGAAGAACTCAAGAGGACCAGATATGCCCAGGAGGTAGATAAATAATGTCTCTAGCTAAAATTGCGGAAAAAGTCACAGAAACTGATATTCTAATTGTTGGCGGCGGAATGGGTGGATGCTGTCTTGCAGCCAAGGCTGCGGAGCACGGCCTTGATGTTACTATTGTGGAAAAGGCCAACTCCCAAAGGAGCGGAAGCGCTGCAGCCGGACTTGACCACCAGAATGTTTCCCACTTTCCCATACCAGGTGTCAGTGTCTCAGACCTGGTGGCAAAGTTTGAGAACCGCCAGATGGTCATCCAGGGCTACGGCAGGTGGGAAGACCCCAATCTTACAGCCATTGCCCTTGAAAGGGGCTTGTGGGGCACAGAGCAGCTTGAAAAGCTTGGCATTCCAATGAAATGGGATGATGGAGAATGGTATTTTATCCCGGGCGCGTGGTGGGAAAATGTCAGAATGGTTATGCGTGTACACTGGCAGAACATCAAGCCCATGCTCTCTGATGCTGCCAAAAAGAAGGGCGCAAAGATAATCGAACGGACCATGATCGTTGACCTCCTGACCAATAACGGCAGGGTGGTTGGCGCAACAGCCGTTAACACCCGTACAGGTGAGTTTTCAGTAATCAAGGCAAAGGCCACAATAATCGCCACCGGTCACTTTGCCCGCTGCTATGAACCGGAAACCCCGTCATTTTATAAATACAAACTGAGATACCACTGGTGTCCTGCTTCGGCCTCTGGAGATGGGTGGGCCATGTCCTACAGGGCAGGAGCTGAACTTGCCAACATGGATGTTAATGGCTGGTCCTTCAGGATCCGCGATGACCCTACGATCAGCTTTGGCAACTTCACGTGGAATGATGGCATTACATGCAAATACTACACATGGGATGGTCAGGAGATAGGTTATGCCACAGCCCCTAAATACACAGAGCTTGAGGGGCAGGGGAAAACCCCCCTCTACAACAGCCTGGAGCACCTTCCTGCTGACTTCCACAAGAGGATAGAGATTGCCTATGCAGATGAAAGGCTGGTCTCATACAAGATCGCTGAAGACAGGGGTTTTGATCCCAAAACCCACAGGTATGAGATGATGGCGAACAAGCCCCACAACTTTGCCGGACCACAGGGCGTCAATATTGATGATGATTCCAGGACCATTACGGACGGCCTGTTTGCCACAGGTAAGTGTGCGGCTGGCGGATTTGGCGTGACCTTTGGCGGACTCTGGCTGGGTGATAACATACATAAACATATAAGCAACACTCCTGATCCGACAATCGATGAGGGCCAGGTGGAAGAACAGAAAGAGATCGCCTTCAGGCCCACCAAGGTCAAAGACGGCACGCACCCTATGGAGCTTGAAAGCGCAGTCCGATATACATGTGAGCGCTATGTAAGTCAGCATAAGTCCGAAGGCAAGCTTCGTGAAGGTATTAGAAGGCTTGGGTCCTTAAAAAGGGAATTCCTTCCCAAGCTGGAAGCAAAAAATCCCCATTATCTCATGAGGGCTCTGGAGTGCCGAAATGTGATAGATCTTGCTGAAGTGCACATCAATGCGGTTCTTGAACGGAAGGAATCCCGTGGAAACTTTATCAGAATGGATTATCCGGAACGGGACAAAGCCTTTGACCATATGATCACATACCAGAGGCTGGAAAAGGGAAAGCCTGTATTGGAAAAGAGAAAGGCCCCGGATCTGAGGCCGGAGTTCATGAAAAAATAGCACCTATAACAGCATTAATACAATAAAAAAGGCCCGCTCTTAACGGGCCTTTTTTATTTAATCGATATCCCCCGCTGTATGGTAAAGAAAGTCTGATCCGCAATATGCGCAAGCTACCTCACCATAAAATAGGTACACCCCATTGACAAGTATATGGTTTTATTTGAAACGGTAGGTAACCAATCCGTGAGTCGTATCATAGGGAGAGACATTAACCTTTACACGATCGCCCTGGATAACCTTAATCCTGTTCTTTTTCATGCGTCCGGAAAGGACCCCTCTAACCACGACATCATTATCACAATGGATCTCCATGGTACCGCGGCCCAGTATTCTGGTGACCTCGCCTTCGAGTTCTATTAGATCTGATCTGCTCAAAATATTTCCTTTTCCGTTAAAATTAAACTAAACACTAAATATAAGCTCAGGCTATTACAGCATTCAGGCACTATTAGTCAACCTATTTCTCAGTTAGAGATAGGCAAAGGAGGCTTACACCTGCGCCATTGGGATAGCGTGGGGCGCCCATCCAGAAAGACTGGAGCAAAACGTTAAGGTAGCATCTTACTGCAATGCCTTTTGTGATCATACCCTGTGCGAGCATGGAATGCATGCTGCCTTACCATTGACCTGTTCTATCCTTGTTTCCATCACCTTCTCTCCGCAAAACTCACATGTTATGGAATTCATTATTCTGGCAGGTGCGGGTTCATCGATCTGAACTTCGGCCACAGATAAGGCTTCCTCTTCTGGTGCGGAAAGAATCCAGCAAACTAGTTTTTTCCTGTCTTTTCGGAGATTTTCAGGGACACTCTGATCTCTAAATACAACTCGGGCACCTCTTCCGGTTTTGCGATTATAGAGGGTAAAGACCTGTTTTCCATAATCCTTGAAGATCAGGTTGCCCTTACCGAAGGTGCAGCCGGAGAGCCACTGCAAGGCGTCTACGCCACAGGCATCATTTTCCGTTATAGCGACAATTTCCTCATCTCTAGCCCTAGAGCCAGACAAAAATCCCAGTACTCCCTTTGTCATTCTATACCCCATTGCCAGGCCAGGGCAACTATGTCCATGAAATCCAACTATATCTTTATATGCTTGATCCATTTTTATCCTTTCCTTTTTTTTATCCCCAGACAAGAAACAGGAAGCGTTTGAAAGCCATGGTTTTATAATTGCTCACTATCCGGAGTAAACATAATCAGCCTCTATACTCAAACTAATGTGTAATTTTTCTCCGCAAACCATTATATCTAATTTTCCATCCGGACTGTGTTAAAATATATCAGCTTTACACGGATTATTTTACAGGCCGGCATGTCAGGATAAAAGACAATCTCTGTTCTGGTCAGGAATATGGCTCAAAATACTCTTCATGATTATATAATAGTTTGAAGAAAATAATTACACATTGAGATCTGGCTGTTTTCTTCGCCACTCTGTGGATTCAAACCCAATCTGTCATCCAGGTCGGATCCCCTAATTATAATAGCCTGAAGAGAAGGGCATAATGGTCCTATCATCCTTGATCCACTATGTGATTGAAACCCTGGTTCAGTTCACCATGGTGATTATTATCGCGCCTGCAACCATTATGCTGCCACCAATCAATTTTGGCCTAAGATTGTCCTCTTTCAACAAAAAGATCCCAAAAATAATACTGATCAAAATGCTCAAACGACGAATAGAAGATACATAGGCAACCTGTGCAAGCGCGATGGCTCCATATAAAGCCCCAAGTGTAAGGGCATGAAAAACCGCGGGCAAGACCAGATTTTTTGAATGGGTTGCCATCTTTTTCCAGGGCTGCCCCGCAAAGATGTGAACCAGGGGATAGAGTACTATGCCAATGAAGACAGTTACCGAAAACACCCAAAAATAATTTGAAGAGCTTTGAACGCCTATCTTATGATATACGATACTGATGCTCCATAACAGCGCCACACCCAGCATCATTTGACAAGACCGGTCTCTAAGCAGCCCGTAAAACGGGCCGAACAGGCCACCTGTCTCTTTTGAAATATTGATCAGATAAGCGCCTGTTACAACAATAAAAACACCCACTACTCCCATCCTGGACGGATACTCTGAAAGAATCAATGGGGCAATAAAAAGCTGAAAAACCGGTATAAAACTCATCATGGGAATGGCCTTTGACAGATCCCCTGACTTAAGGCCATGGACATAAAGAAGTGCCGCAATGGCATCACAGCTTCCCGCTATAAACAGCGCGTAAAAATATTGCCCTGATATTTCTGGTAAGCCGCAGATAATTACAGGTATCAGGAGAATGGGAGAGGAGAACAGGTACAAACCCCAACTCAGAGTCAAGGGGTCCAGAGAAAGGGCATATCTCTTGACCTGAAAATCTCGAAGGGCAAGGAAAACCGCTGTTGCTATGGAGAGAATCAACCACATTTATTGTCAGACATATCAATTACATTTGTCTCTTTTTGAGAAAAAGCGTCCAGTATAAGAACAAGATTATATAGGTAATCAGCGGCAATACTCTGCTAATATTGAATTGACCTCTTCTATATCAAAGCTCTCGGGATCAAATTCTCCGTCAATCCACTCCATGGTCTCCTCATATTCAGCATGGGAGGAATCCTGGATTATATCCAGAAAATCCTGATACCCCCATATACCTCCGCAATCTTCCGGAGGACAGGAACGTTTGCCCTTTTTACATACAGGCAGAGGAACATCTTTCTCAAAAGGATGAATTTTTTCCAGGACTATTTTATGTTCCCATCCATCCCCAAAGTCATATTCATACAGAATCGCATCATGCTCAGCACAAAAAAGCTTATTTAATTTTACTTTGGATTCATCCTTGCAATCAAATTCAAATTCCGGATCAGGCATGCCAAAATACTCACCATTAGCAATAAACTGGTGCAGATGATTATTGGTCCATCCCATAACAATCTGCAGCGCCTCGTGAAATTCATCCAGGACCATGGTGCTTGATACGAGAAGCCTCCGCCATATGGGTGGCTTGATGCCAACAAGTGTTGCCTTGATTTGATAAATGTTTCGGAGTGCTTCAACAGTCATCTTGACTCCTTTGATTTAACCCTCTATGCAGACCGAACACCAGGGCCTGATTGCGCAGTTGTTGAGCAGGGCTCTCCGCCCACGGCTGAAGTAATCAGAACAGGTGCCAATAAGCGCCTCCCGGGCATCCTGCCCTTATATCCCCTGGCTCCCTTTTATTTGGCGCTGACCTGCTATTTTCTTTTCTTCAGCAATTTCCCGAGATCTGCGAATGGTTTGTGAGTGGAAGGCGGTTCCTGAATATTCCCAGGTAATGGCCCGTCATACCAATCCGCGTCTAAAAGTCTTGAATGCTCATTGTCGTGACAATATATGCACAACAACTCCCAGTTGCTCCCGTCAGGAGGGTTGTTCTCATGATTGTGGTCCTTATGATGGACCGTGAGTTCACGGAGTTTCCTGCCTGAAAATTCGCGCCCGCACCGGGTACAGATCCACGGATAAATCTTGAGTGCCCTCTCACGATAGCTTTTCTCCAAGAGAACCCTGTTACGCCTGGTCTCGGCAATCATCTTATCAAGATCATTATCCTCTGCTTGTGTCTTGTGCGCTGAAATGTACTTTTCCTCCGATTACCCGAAAAGGTCCGCGGATAGTATTTCAGGATATTGCCAGTCAATTATCTCTGTTGATTTTAAATACTCTTTCATGGGAATAAATCCCAAAATTTTTTAAAATCTGTCAGAATTCAATCAACAGCAATCGTAGAAATGCCTCCCTCTCTTATGCCTAGGCCATAATAGCATGACAAGTCTTAAAGTCAACCTGCCACATTTTATGCCAATTTCCTTCATTTCCAGAGCATTGAATAAATGCATACAGACCATTAGCATCCCAAAGATCTTGGTTTCCAGGGGTTTATTACTAAATCCTGCCTAAGTCCTGGATTTGACTCAAAGCTGACTTCACAGTAATTGTAAATTCTGCATAGCCTCTGTTCTTCAAATAAGGCGTAATGATTCTTTTCAAACCATTATATCTGCTCAGCGATCCATACTGTGTCAAAACATACCGGCCATGTATGGTTTATATAACAGACTGGCATGGCAGGATAAAAGATGATATCTGATCTGGTCAGGAATATGGCTTCAAATAACCTTAATGATTATATGATGGTTTGAAGAGAAGAATTACGCCGCTGAATCCTGATTGGTGCCTTCGCCACTCAGTGGACTCAGGCCCAACCTGATATGAAGACCATATCTCATAGGAATAACCGTATGAAAAAAAAGGTGTTGTCGATTCTATCATCCTGAATCTAACCTGTTATTAATCCTTGTTTTAAAAAATTGCAGGTACAAATTCTCATAATGCCTTGAGAATTGATGCTTCAAAGGTTACATGTTCAAAACAGCGGGAAGCCTATTTATTTTTGAATCACCAGGGCCTGAACCCCACTGTAAACATGACTGTTTCTCTTGCGGTCTGCCCTTCTGACCGGAAGGATGAAATCTCCCTTTTCAGTTCATACTGCAGTCTTAAAATAACCTCAAGCCCCATCACAGCATCCAGCCTACAGTCCAAAGAGGAAGAAAGTTTAAGCTGATCAGGGACCTTATCTTTGATTGAAACAGAATATTTCATCTCATTTCTCATCTGCCATTTTCTCATCCGATCAAAAGTACAGAGGCTCTCCATCCTCACAGGGACCATCACACTCCAATGATGCTCCTCTCCTTTTTTATCTGAAACTATTTCCGCGCCCGCGGAAGCGTAGAGAAAATTGCAGTTTTCCTGAAAAGAGTAAATAGATAAAAGTCCCTCTATGCCTCCCACGGTTCCAAAGGTCCTTCTGATATCTTTGTCTCCTTCAAAATCGAGCACTGTAAGCCCAAGACCAAATGTGGCTCCAGGCTCCCAAAAAGAGGGCACCCTGCCCAGCCTGTCCCTGAACTTGCGAACATTAAGGCAGGTAAGGCCCCAGGCCTTAAGCCTGCCTGATTTCTGCCCTGACATGTCAAATACTGCCGATGCCCTGCCCAGATCAACGGCGCTTCCTCTCTGCATTGCAAGGCTGGACCTTGATCCCATCTCCTGTTGATAAAACGCTGCATCCAGCATAATCGCCTGTGAAGACTCTTCATATTGAGTCTTATAGAAACCTGTGCCCAGTCCAAACGTGTAATGACCGGTATGGGGATATCCACGCGTATATGCCCCTCTCTCTCTGTCTTCAAATTCTGCCCGGATCAGCCTGTCAATATCTGCCCGGATATCGGATATCGCTATATCCGGTTGCAGAAGAACCTCCTTCTGGAGCCTCCTCGCCTCAGCAGTTATAGGGCTTGTATAATTTTCGCAGACGAGATCCTTGTGACTGTAGGCCATCTCTGCCTCCTGAACAAGCGCGGCCATCCTGTATATTCCCCTGCGTGTATCAGGATTTTGCACGGCTATAATCTTCAGGTCTTTTATCGCGAAAAGCCTTGTCTGATCATCTTTGGCTGAAAAATCCCCGATATCCCGCCACCCCTCCATGGGAAAGGCCCTGTCGATCTCTGAGTATTCCTTTTTGATTACATCCTGGGCAATATAACCCTTCTTCCTGGAACTATAAAAGGATGGAAACACCGGCTCCGCAATCCCTTTTTGTATCATCAGGGCAAGCAGGGTGTTGGGCGGAGAGGTCAAAGGGCTGAATTCAGCGATCTCTCTTTCTCCAATACCCTGGGCAACCACCCTCATTAGCACAGACGCGCAGTTCTGGCTGAAAAAGTAGTATTCTGATTTGTAATTCTTCTTTGCGTTATGGAGCCTCTCAAGGAGAGACTCTTTCTGATCTGCAGTCAGGTTCAGTTTGAAACGGAGCAGGTCCCGGTCCTGCTCAACAGTATAGGATTTTATTGTATGCCCCAGTGTCTGCCGGTCCATGACCGTGAGAAACCCGCCGGAAAGTCCCTTTAATGACTGAATAATGGACTCAAAAGTGCTCTCCCCATAATTGTTATTTACAAGGTTCAGCCAGTTTTTTCTGCATTCTGGAAGAACTTCAATATCATCCTCTGTTAAGGGGCTTTTTTCCTTCCCTGCCTCAGTGTCTGCCAGAAAAGATATTACGAGATCATGGGGATTTTCCACTCCCAGTTCCGCGGCTGCGGGATTGTTGTTTAATTTTATACGAAGGACTAAGTGGCCGGCAATCTCAGATGCATCTCCTGTGCCCGGTGTTGCATAGAGTATCTCAAACCCCTTTACAGTATCCTTGTTTACCGGACCCATCTCTATCCTTCCTCCTTTATCCGGGTCATAAAACTCCACGTCGTCAAGTAATCCGTAATCACAATCCCTGCATTGAAT
This sequence comes from Deltaproteobacteria bacterium, assembly GCA_019307745.1. GTDB lineage: Bacteria > Desulfobacterota > DSM-4660 > Desulfatiglandales > HGW-15 > JAFDJA01. The sequence goes on from JAFDJA010000001.1 coordinate 14,222, forward strand.
AAAATACCGGTCAAGGTATGACTCAAAACCGGGAAATAGATCCCTTAAAAATTGATGTTTCTTCGGGATTCGGCATTTTATTGATTCTTCCACCAGGGAATCAACAGGGAGAAGATAACATATCGCGGTTGAGATAAAATCCAGAGAAGGATTTTTTTTACCAAACGGGAGGGCATATGCCTCTGGTGCCTGGTTCACAGCCTTCTTTTTCAGATACAGAAACAAGGGCATATTTTTCCATTCACTGATCTCAAGCCATCCTCCACGACTGCTCACTCCATGTCTCCTGTCATACAGGCACAGGAGGTGATAGAGGACCTGGCCTTCACTGGTCAGGTCTTCAACCTTCTGAATCCCTTCAAGGACAAGAGGTGCTGGTAGTGGGGTGTGGGAGGAGACATAAAATCTGTCCGATCCGGGGAACGGCTCCTGAGTGTTAAACAAAAAGTGGACCGGACCTCCTTTTTTGCTGTAGCCTCTTGCGTCCTGCAACTCCCCGGGCAGCTCCTCCATAAGGGACTTTACAGCGCCAACCTGATCATGTGTCCAGATCTCCGTACCGCCGTCAACCAGGCTTATTCCGTATCTGGTCAACAGTTCATTTTTCAAAAGGTCAGTGCGGGATAATCCATTTGCGTGTGATTGGGGTGTTTGTCCGTGAAAGAGAAAGCAAAGTATGATGACTGCCTGTATCGCTGCCGCACGAAGCATATGCCCGCCTTTACCCGGCAAACTCCACTCCTTTTCTGAGTTCAGGGATGATGTAGCCCATAATGTGCCTCAGTTGTGTTCTTGTGGCCTGCTCAGGCACCGAATTTATTACCACTACCGCGAGAAAATCCGAAGGCACATTCAGTTCCCGGGCAAAATACTCCAGGATCGGGCCGGAAAAGCAGAATGCCTCTTTTATGAGTTCATCAGCTGTGTCCTGGTCTATAACACGGGCCTCATAGTCCTTCCAGACCAGCCTTGTTGTGTCAGCAAGGGTGGCATCCAGCCACAGACTTGCCTGCATAGAGACATTTCCCGTATTCCTGGTCCCGTTCGTTGTCAAATCCCCGCTGACACGAACACCCTTTGGAGTTAATTCGCTCAATTTACCTGACACTTTACTGGATTTATCGCTTGCCTTTGTGGTCAGCTCACCGGTTGGCTTTACTGATTTTTCATATGTGACCTTGACTACCCTGTCCGTATGGGCCGTGGTCTGTTCCGCGGTCTCTTCTGAAAACTCGCTGGATTCCTTGCTGACCCTCGTAGTGAACTCTGCCGCAGGCTTTGTGGAATGCTCATAGGTCGCCTCAATCATGGGCGCTGTCACCTCACTGCTCTTTTCTGTGGCCTTTGTGGTGGCATCGGAAGTCTCTTCACTCACTTCCGAACTCTTCCTGCTTGCCCTGGCTGAAACCTCCGTGCTGTACTCTGTGGCCGCTGTGGATTGCCTTGATGCCTCTTCTGTCACTTCGCTGGATTCCTCGCTAGCCCTTGTAGTGAACTCCGCCGCAGGCTTTGTGGAATGCTCATAGGTCGCCTCAATCATGGGCGCTGTCACCTCACTGCTCTTTTCTGTGGCCTTTGTAGTGGCATCGGCTGTCTCTTCACTCACTTCCGAACTCTTTTTACTGGCCCTGGCTGAAACCTCCGAGCTGTACTCTGTGGCCTCTGTGGACTGCCTTGATACCTCTTCTGTCAATTCACTGGATTCCTCGCTAGCCCTCGTAGTGAACTCTGCCGCAGGCTTTGTGGAATGCTCATAGGTCGCCTCAATCATGGGCTCTGTCACTTCACTGCTCTTTTCTGTGGCCTTTGTGGTGGCATCGGAAGACCTTTCTGTTATCTCGGTACTCTGTTTTGATGTGCTTTCTGTGGCATCAACCGTGGCCTCTGTAAGAGGGGCTGTCTTGTCTGTTATCCTGGAGGATATATCTCTGGTTGTCCTGGTGGTACTTTCACTCACCTCGGAAGACTTCTTCAGAGCCTGTGCTGTCACATCCACAGTCTGCTCGCTCACACGGGATGTCAGTTCGGCTGACGGCTGGGTAGACTCCCTGTAAGTGCTTTCGCTTGTCTCCTTTGATTGTCTGGCAATCTGCTCAGAGACCTTTGTGATCTGATCGCTTGAAGGCTTGATGCTCTTTCTGTAGGTTGAATTGACTGATTTTGCTGTGGAATTTCCACTCGCGACAAAGGGGCCGGCAACGGACAGTCCGGAAGAAAAACAGAACAGGAAAAACAGAAGAAAAAGAGCAGGTATCTTAATTCGCATTTACATCTCCGTGTCTATTAGGGCAATTACATCCTTTTGGTATATATGAAAGGGTTTCCAACTCATCATCATATCTTTCTATAAGCTTCTCCCAGGAAAATCTCTCCATATGCGCTGACAGCTCTTCCGCCGTCTTCTGATATTTACACCTATCAGACACGAACGCAATTACTTTTTCTGACAATCCCATGTTGTCTTTATAAAGCACATCCCCATGAAACTTTTCAGGAATGATCTCAGGATAGGACAACCTGTGGGGCAAAATCGGGAAGCAGCCGAAATATACCGCCTCCACTGTGGAGATTCCAAAATTCTCCTGCTGTGCGGTGCTTATTACTATCTCCCCCTTTTTCAACCAGTCAAAATAAGCCTCTTTTGATTCCACATGTCCATACTGCTCAATACGGTCCCCATACCTTTGCCTGGCCCAAATAAACTCCTTAGGAACAGCCTGAAAGTTTTCACCCAATAGGGCCAGACGAAAATCCAGGCCCTTTTCTAGGATCATATCCAGGGCAAGAAAAAAATCTTTTGGCCCTTTGTCAAATTCCCACCGATGGTTCCAGATAACAAGAGGGGGTGTTCCATTTATCCCGGCCATAGAACCTTCCTCTCTCACGCCGGGGAGTTGACAACCCGGATAGAGGACATCCGCCTTTTTCCGGATCTCCTCTATAATCCATTTGGGGCGAAACTCAGGCATCATGTTGATAAATCCTGGCAGGCGGGAAAAAAACGCTTCAAAATGTGTGTGTGAATTAAACAGGATCCTGTCCGCGACCAGGGCAGTGGTTATGTCAGTAAACCCGAACTGGAAGTCAATGGATTCTCCCGGAGCCAGTGGGTAGGTAAGCTGATTTTCATGGAAATAGACAAGTATAGGGGGACAGGCGGGTCCCAAAAGGGCCTTGAGATCAGATACACTCATCAGATCGCAGGTTATCAGGCCGTCATATCTCTCTATGGATTCTATTTTTTCAAAAAAATGCAGGGCAGCCCCCCGCATCCTCCACTTCCAGAAACGTGCCGGAAGGGTAAGCAGGTCTATCTCATGACGGGTATGAGCGACCAGGCCCTCTGCAAAATCCCTGTGGGATCCACCGAAAAACGGCTCCAGGAAAAGAAATCTCATTAACATGCCTCCTGTCTGATATTCACCCATACGCATTAACAGATATGGGAAGGTATGACAACAATGATAGGATATTATCATCACAAAAAGGGGAAAGGTCATGCCTGACTCAACATGAAGAAATATTACTTCCTCTCATGGTGATCCCCGAAACCTTTACCACATTTCTGCCAACCCATTTTGGAAAAGGGCAAAAAATAAAAACTTTTCATAAGATAATTGAAAAAAGTAGGGAGCTTCAACCCGCTCCTTTTTTTTACCTGATCCCCTTATATGTGAAAATTTTCTCAAAAAACCCTCAAAGATCCAGATTTCAATTGACAGCCGTCGCCATAATATGCCATAAAGTTCAGGTTTTTTGATATGTTATAAGATTTGCCGCACCAGAATTCCCTGAAAATTTCCCAGGTCTGACACTATGATACTGAAAATAAGTCTATATATCGCCCTGACAATCTTCGGCCTTGGCCTCATCTATAAGATATCCGGCTGGTTCCGATATTCCCCGGGTGGCGGGGCAAAGGAATTTTCCACTGCCCAGAGGATTGCTGCGGCAATCGAGGGCACAGCCCTTACCATTCTGGGCCCCGGAATCCTGAAGCTCCTTAAAAGCCTTTTCCTGGATGTGCTTCTCCAGAGGCGGATCCTGAAAGAGAACCTGCTGAGGTGGGTCATGCATATCTGTATATTCTACGGATTTATTCTGCTCCTTCTCATGCACGCGCTTGAAGACTTTATCACGGCCAAACTCTTTTACAATTACTATTCAACCCTCAATCCCTACATGTGCCTTAGGAATATATTCGGTCTTATGGTCATAGTAGGTGTTGGAATATCCATATACAGGCGGCATATCCAGAACACCCCGCGATTGAACTCCAATATCATGGATGGGTATACTATCGCAATCGTGGCTGCTATCATAATCTCTGGCTTCCTGCTTGAGGGCGCCAAGATCACCTCGTATGATGTATATAAAAATGACATGTATGATGAATACCTGGCAGATGAGGATGAGGAGATCATAGAGGCCCTGGAGTCCTACTGGGTGGAAAACTACGGACTTGTGTCACCGAACTATGCCCCTCCCTTTGATGAGGAGATCCTGGAGCTTGGTGCTGAAATGAATGAAAACTGCATGGACTGCCACTCCAGTACCCGGTCTGCCTTTATCAGCTATGGAATAGCAAAGGCGATTAAACCTGTTGCTGTCAGCCTTGATGAGGCGGGTATTCATAGGATAGTCTGGTATATCCACATATTTGCCTGCTGTATCGGCCTTGCCTATCTTCCCTTCAGCCGGATGTTCCATCTTATCACCACTCCGATTAGCCTACTGGTAAACGCGGTCATGGACAATGACAAGTCTGATCCTGCCAATAAAGCCACAAGGCAGGTCCTGGAGCTGGACGCGTGCACACACTGCTCCACATGCAGCACCCGGTGCTCCATGGGAGTATCTTATGAGATTTCAGGAAATATAAACATCCTGCCTTCTGAAAAGCTTGCCGCTGTCCGAGCCCTTACAGCGGGTAAAAGGCTTGACAGCAGAGAAGTACAAGCCCTTCAGGAAGGGCTCTATCAATGCACCAACTGCCTTAAGTGCACTGATGTCTGTCCCGCGGGAATCAACCTTCAGGAACTCTGGTTCAATGTCAGAGAGGTGGTCCTTCGAAAGGGTCTTCCTGAAATGCTCACACTTTCTCCCCTTTCATATTACCGCGGGTTGAAAATTGGAGAAACAGAACAAGAGGGCTATGAGAAACCAGCAATGCTAGCACAAGAGGCTGTGTCAGAAAAGTGCAGCTCTTTTGACACGAAAGGCGGCCCAATAGACCTCAGCCTTTCTGACAGGCAGTTTGAAAAGTATCTTGGCGGATCATTGCAGGGAAACACCTTTTCCAACTGCTTCGCATGCACAACCTGCACCACAGTCTGTCCGGTGGTGGCAAACTACGAGGTGCCTGTTGATGAACTGGACATGGTTCCCCATCAGATAATTCATGCCGCTATAGGCGGGCTGTCCGACATGGTCTTCAGATCAGGAATGTTATGGCGCTGTCTGGGATGCTACCAGTGCCAAGAGTCCTGTCCCCAGGGCGTCAAGGTTACAGATATCTTCTATGAATTAAAAAATATGACATTCAGTCGGGTCAGAAATGACTCTTCAGAAGTATAGCAGGGAGAATTACCATGGATTACGCAATACAGCGATGCTGTATAACTTCAGTATTTCTAAAACAGTATGAGACATAAACCGATGCGGTCTTGAACAGGCTTGGTATCGAACTAAGGGATATTAAAGAGTTCAACTGCTGTGGTTTCCCCCTGAAAAACAGCGATTTCAAAGGGTATGTGCTCTCTTCCGCAAGAAATATCGCCCTTGCCGATAAACAGGGTTTGAATATTGTTACCCTTTGCAACTGCTGTTACGGGAGCCTCAGACATGTGGATCGCCAATTAAAAAAAGACCCTGTCTTAAAGGATGACATTAATGAAATCCTGAAAAAGGAGGGGCTGGAATTCACAGGACGAGCTGAGATAAACCATGTCCTGGAGGTACTTAACAGGGATGTGGGCATTGAGGCGATAGGGGCAAAAATTACAAGACAGCTTAAGGATCTGAAGATCGCTGTACACTACGGGTGCCACATACTCAGGCCCAGAGAGCTGGTACAGTTTAACTCTCCCGGCAGTTCCAGTGTATTTGATGAACTGGTAGGGCTTACTGGCGCGGAACTGGTCTCCTGGGATCAGCAGGAGGAGTGCTGCGGTTCATCCATTTATGGAATCAATGACGACCTCTCAATGGATCTTACCCGGAAAAAAACCGAAACCGCCCGAAAGGCCCATGCGGACATACTCTGCACTGCATGCTGCTATTGCCAGACACAGTTCGACAGAGTGCAGAAGAGGCTTGGCAGACAAAGAAACATGGACACCCTTCCTTCAATTATCATCACTCAACTCCTAGGCCTCTGCCTGGGGATTGACCAGCAGATCCTAGGAATTCAGGACAATGAACTCAGCCTTGACAAGCTCATGGATAAACTTTCCTAAAATAGTTTTAAAACAAGGCTCTTCTACCAGGTAATCGCTTGAAAAGTGATCAAGGATTTAAGTGAAAGGCTGAAAAGCTGAATAAAAAAGGAGGGCTGAACAAACAGCTCTCCTTTTTTATTTCTCATTTTTCAAACTGAATTAGAACAGTCCGTGAACCTTACCTGTTTCAGTATCCACGTCAATACGGCGGAATGCCGGGTTAGACCCTGTTCCAGGCATCAGGCTTATGGCTCCGGCGCACGGGCAGAGGAACTTTGCTCCGGAATAGATCAAAACATCACGGATCGGAAGTGTCCAGCCTTTGGGCACACCCTTGAGTGTGGGATCATGTGTCAGGCTTAAGTGGCTCTTGACCATCATGGTAGCGAAGTCAGCATACTTGGGCTCTGCTTCAAGCATCTTGGCCTTTGCCTCAGCCTCAGCACTCCAGGAAACACCGTCAGCGCCATAAACCTCTTTGGCGATAATATCAACCCTGTCCCTCAGTTTCATCTCAATGGGATACAAAAATTTGAATTCACTCTCATCGTTACAGGCATCAATTACTGCGTCTGCAAGCTCAAGGGCGCCGTCTCCACCAAGCTCCCAGTGTTTGGACTCAGCACAGCGTGCGCCTGCCTCTTCAGCCGCCTTGCGAACGATAGCGCATTCAGCATCGGTATCCGTGTAAAAACGATTGATACATACAACAGGATTGATGCCGGATTTTCTAATAACTTTAATCATATGTCTCATGTTATCTAAGCCATTTTCTACGAGTCCCAGATTCTCTTTGGTATACTCTTCCGGCATGGCCTTGCCCGGCACAACCTTGGGACCACCACCATGCATCTTAAGCGCGCGGATGGTTGTGGTCAGTACAGAAACATGAGGTTTCAGGCCGCTAAAACGACATTTTACGTTCCAAAATTTCTCAAAACCGATATCTGCCGCAAAACCGGATTCTGTTACATGGTAGTCAAACAGCTTCAAACCAACACGGTCAGCGATAATTGATGATTGACCAACGGCAATGTTGGCAAATGGACCGGCATGCACCATACAAGGGTTATATTCAGCAGTGCACATAAGGGTCGGATTAATCGTATTTCTCATAAAAGCGGTCATTGCGCCGCCAACTTCCAAATCACCGGTGGTAATAGGATTGCCACTCTTATCAAAGGCAACTGTAATCTCATCAAGACGTTTTCTCAGGTCAGCAAGATCCTTTATAACTGCCAGGATAGCCATGCACTCGGAACCAACCGCGATTCCAAACTTTGACTGCATTGTAAAGCCGTCATAACGACCACCAATACCAATGATGATATTTCTCAGGGACTGTGCGCAGAAATCCATGATCCATCCCAGCTCAACACGGGTGGGATCGATATCAATGCGAGGCATCCCTGTAAGCCTCTGAAGTTGCTCATCATTGTAGTTCCGCTCATGCTGCATACGGGAAGTCAGGGCAACCATCGCAAGATTGTGAGCGTTCATAATGTCATTAATGTCACCGGTAAGGCCCAGTGAAAATTCGGTCATAGGGATCAGCAGAGAGTTGCCGCCGCCTGCCGCAGTCCCCTTAACATTCATTGTTGGTCCGCCAGAAGGCTGCCTTAAAGCACCACCGACATTAACTCCTCTTTTTCCAAGTCCTTCCATCAGGCCGCATGAAGTCGTGCTCTTTCCTTCTCCCAGGGGAGTAGGAGTGATGGCTGTAACCTCGACGTATTTTCCGTCCGGTTGATCCTGAAGACGATCTATAATCTTCAGAAAATCGAGTTTTGCCAGCCTTCCCATGGGGAGCATTTCTTCTTTTTTAAGACCTAGTTTTTCTCTCCACTCATCAGGCATCGGCATGTTTTTTTCAGCTTCTTCGGAAATCTGCCAATCTTCCATATTAACTGCATCGTAAGACATACTTTTTCCTCCTTGTTAGAATGATTTTAAATATATTAATGACGCCTTTTTACTGGGTCACCTCATATCTGGCCTTTTTAAAAGGCATATCAAATATTTTCAGACTGATTTAGCAAAACAGGTTTTCAGCTATCAGAAAAATACGAGTGCGTCAAGCTTTATGATATCTATAATCATGCGCTTTTCCTTGCTCTTTCTTTTTTTGTTTTAACTTATCACGCATGATGTTATGAATTGAAAAGTTCAAGTAAGATCAAACTTTTCAAAATTGTTTGCCCTTCGGGTGCCTCGTTTTCACCAAAGCTACTGCGGAAGCGTTTGCAGCAGACAGGTACAGCTCCACTCTTGATGCCTTGTATCTTGGCCAAGCTCGAGGCTTGCAAGATTCAGGTATCAATTCAAAATATTAATATTCCAGTAAAATTTAGAAAAGCAGGAGGATAAGAACATTATGGATAATAGGATAATCGGATTTATCGGTGCGGGAAACATGGCCACGGCCCTGATCAAGGGGTTGATCTCCAGTGGTCTTTACAAAACGGATCAGGTGAAGGCCTCTGATAATGATACAGATAAGACTAATACGGTTTCAGAACAATATGGAATTGAATCATTTTCGACCAACATTAACCTTGTACGGTCAAGTCATGTCATTGTACTTGCTGTTAAGCCGCAGGCAATGCGGGATGTCCTAGAAGAAATAAAAGAGGTGATTCAGAAAGACCACCTTATCATCTCTATTGCCGCGGGCATTCCCATTAAAATGATTGCTTCTGTGATTGGAAGTAACATCCCCATTATAAGGGTGATGCCCAACACCCCCGCGCTTATCCAGTATGGGATGAGTGCTCTTTCAGCGGGAGAAAAAGTGTCTCAGGAGCAGATGGATCAATCAATAAAAATTTTTGAGGCAGTAGGAGAGGCGGTTACTGTTTCGGAAGAGATGATAGACTCGGTAACTGCTGTGTCTGGAAGCGGCCCTGGATTTGTGTTCAGGATTATGGAGGGCTTTGTAAATGCAGCTGAAAGACTTGGATTTGATAAAGACACGGCTCTCAAGCTTATCACCCAGACATTCATTGGTTCTGCCCTGCTGGCAGAACGGTCTGAACATTCTCTCGCAAGGCTCAGAGAGATGGTAACCTCACCAGGAGGAACCACCGCAGCAGGTCTGAACTATTTTAATGATAAGGGCCTGGAAGATGTCATAACCGGTGGAATTGAAGCTGCATGTAACAGATCAATCGAACTGGGAAAAACTATTAGAACCTGAATCTCAGACCAGCCTATTGCCTTAAAAAAAGGCCATGGATTGTTGCCTCTTTGGGGAAATTTTATCCATATTCATTGGTTTTCGTTTTCCAAGGCCAGGTTTTCATTCACAAATGAATTGATTACTTGAAAATATTTTTCACCCCCCACAACATAGGTGTCATTATGGCCTGCACCCTTGATCCTGTAAAAACATTTCGGCCCGGCCGCGGCCTTAAACAGGGCCTCTCCCATGGAAAACGGGACTATTTCATCCGCGTCACCATGGATAATCAGCTTAGGTATTCTGATATCCTTTATTTTTTCCAAATTATTATAATTTCTAGGCAGTATTGGAGATAAGAGGAAGAAAAGAGGCATGGTCTTTGCCATATCCCGTGTGGATGTAAAAACGCTTTCAATGATAAGGAATTTTATCTGCCTGCTCAAGGCAAGGGATATCGCGGCAGCCCCGCCAAGGGAACGCCCGAAAAGGATAATATCCCCGGGCATTATTCCTTTCTCCTGGATAAGCCAGTCATATGCTGCGCCTGCATCTTCATATATTCCCTTTTCTGAATTTCTCCCTTTACTGCTCCTGCCATATCCCCTGTAATCAAAGATAAAGACCTGCAGCCCTTTTTCCAGGAGCAGTTTTACATTCTCAAGCCGGTGGGTGATATTTCCCGCATTGCCGTGACAAAAAAGGATGACGTGCCTTCCCTGTTCAATGGGGAAAAACCATCCATGGAGCTGCCCCTCTCCTGCTTCAAAATATACATCCTGATAATTCAGGCCATAGTCCTCAGGCGAAAAATCCGATGACCGGTCCGGATAAAATATAAAAAAACTTTCTATTCTAGTGTAAAAAATACAGAAAAACACCACTGCAAGGAAAAACAGAAAGAAAAGGTAAGGCCATTGAACAGGCATTATTAATGCTCCCCATGTTTTGATGGCTATTTTTTTCAAAAAAGACACAAGATTCTTCCTGAATTCTCTGGGCCAAAAACACAATAAAGAAAATATAATATCCTAAAGTAAAAAACATCTTACAAAAATATGCTGGAACTCCATTAATCCTTTTTATACAATTGCTTCTTATGATGCAATATATTAGATTTAGACAATGTTAATCATTTGATCCAAACAACGAGGGAATTATGGCCGAAAAAACAAAGGTATTGATAGTTGATAATAACAAGTCAGCAAGAACCCGTCTTATTGCTATCCTGAAAAAAAGTCCTGAATTTAGCCTTGACGAGGCCGGTAATGGGAAAGAGGCCCTTAAAAAAATCAAAAAATCTGCCCCGGATATCATCCTGGGTGACCTTTATATGCCTGAAATGGGGGGGCTGGAATTGTGCAAGACCATCAAAAAGGTTCCGGAATCTCAACTTGCCAGCATCTATGTGATTATTCTCAGCACCGAGGAGGATCAGAAAACCAAGATAGAGTGCATCAATGAGGGAGCAGACGATTTTCTTACAAAACCAGTTAAGGCGGATGAACTTATGATAAGGCTGAAGGTGGGGCAGAGGACATCTCGAATCCTTCAGAGAAGAAAACTAGAAACCGAAAAAATGTTCCAGGAGATGGATGTCCTTCTCATACAGGATGGTGGTTGCGCACCGGGATACAATCCGGTAACAGCCTTTATAGCCTATCACCTGGAGGCCATTGGCAGGGCAGTGTATGCGACCAGGGAAGGATTTAAATCCCTTGTAGAAAAGGAAGACAACTTCTTACGCCTTGTATATGACCCTGGGATGTTTAAGAAACTGGACCATATCCCGGGAGTATTTCACGCTGCGCCCCTTTCCGAATGGCGGGGTGCCCAGTTGCGAAGCGAAAGATTCAGGGATTTTATAAAACTAGAGGTTCAAAAAAAAGCGACAGCCCTGATCAAGCACAAAAGGGTAAAGGCCATCATAGCCATCGGTGGCAATGGCACCTTCAGGGGGATTCATTCCCTGTGTCAGCTCCTGCCCACCTCCATTCAGGTCTTTTTTATACCGGTGACCATTGACAGTGATGTGGCAGGAACCGATTGTGTTGGTCAGTATACAGGAGTTGAAGTGGGTGCTGAAAAAATCAGATGCTATATGGCTGATGCCAGGACCCATAAACGTGTCTATATAATTGAAATGATGGGGGCAAACAGCGGTTTTCATGCCCTTCACTCCTGTCTGGGCTCAAGGGCGCATCTGGCAGTGCTTCCTAACAGCAGGATTGACCACAAAAAAGTGGTTGATGCCATCAATCAAAGGGAGGAATGTGTAATCGTGGTGGCAGAGGGGTATAAAAAAGAGGATAGAGCCAGGGAAAAGACCACACTCAATGCGGCAGAATACTTCCACAAGGAGCTTCTGGCCACAAAGAAAAAGATAAACAGAAAGGTGGTGTGCGAACCCTTTTCAAGGGATATAAGGGGTGCCGCACCCAACAATATGGACATATCCCTTGCCCAGCGCATGGCCTATAATGTTGCAGGCTATCTCAAGGCCGGAACCTCCAGGCTGATGCCGGCTGTCCAGTCAGGCAGGGAATACGCCATCCCATTTAACGAGATAACAACAGACAATATGAAGGAAGATGACCTGCTTGTCTTGTCAAACCGGTTGACAAAATGACTGGATGGATGAAGGCTCCCGCCGGCTGTCCAGTATTTAATTCATTATTTCATTGTTGCTTCAGTTATAAAAGTTCAAACTTGACTTCAGAGTAATTGTAAAATATGCATAGCCTCTGTTCTCTCCAAGTAAGGAGTTATTGCTCTTTTCAAATCAAGAATATGACTCAAAATAACCTTAGACTTTATATAATGGTTTGAAGAGAAGAATTACGCCGGGCACTATTTGAAAATGGTCTGGCCTGAAAGGTAGCGTGTCATACACAAAAAAGGCTGTTCTCCTGAGGGGTTGCTTTTTTCCACTGCCGTCAGTCCTCAAAATATTCGCGCACCTGTTTGATGGCACAAAATTTCCCGCACATGGTACACACATCGTCTTCATGGGGCGGATTTTCCTTCCTTACCCTTCTGGCCTTTACAGGGTCAATCGCCAGTTCCATCTGGGCATCCCAGTCCAGATTTTTTCTTGCCTCTGCCATCTTTCTATCTCGCTCTATTGCAAACTCGTGTCCCCGTGCGATATCCGCGGCATGGGCAGCTATCTTTGTCACTATCACACCCTCTCTCACATCATCCGCGTCTGGCAGGGACAGATGCTCAGCAGGGGTGACATAGCAGAGAAAATCAGCTCCTGCCTCTCCAGCCACAGCCCCTCCAATCGCGCAGGCCACATGATCATAGCCCGCGGCAATATCTGTCACAAGGGGGCCAAGCACATAAAAAGGGGCATGATGGCATAACTGCTTCTGGAGCTGAACATTGGTCTTGATCTGATCCAGTGGCACATGGCCAGGCCCTTCAATCATTACCTGTACCCCCTCTTTCCACGCAAGTTTTGTAAGATGCCCCAGTGTCATTAGTTCATGAATCTGCGCCCTGTCCGTTGCATCGGCAAGGCAACCGGGCCTCAGTCCGTCTCCAAGACTGAGGGTGACGTCATATCTCTTTGCTATATCAAGAAGTCTGTCAAAATGCTCATACAATGGATTTTCCCTGTCATGGTGCAGCATCCAGGCAGTAAGAAAGGCTCCGCCCCTGCTTACAACGTCTGTGATCCTGCCCTGACCCTTCAACATCTTGAGTGCTCCCCTTGTGAGGCCGCAATGGACGGTAATAAAATCAACCCCGTCAGCGGCCTGAGTCTCTATCGCATCAAATAACTTGTCCACAGTAAGGTGAATTACTCCGCCATTTTCATTTATTGCTTCCACAACAGCCTGATAAACAGGCACCGTTCCAACACATACAGAAGAGGCCTCAAGCACCTTTCTGCGGCACTCATTGATGTCTCCCCCTGTGGAAAGATCCATCACGGCATCAGCACCTGCGTCAATTGCAACCCTGACCTTGGTCAGCTCTTCCTCAAGCACAGACCTGTCAGAGGAGGTGCCTATGTTCGCGTTCACCTTGATAAATAGCCCTTCACCAATTCCGCAGGGATCAAGCCCCTTATGATTTCTATTGGCAGGTATCACTATCCTGCCCTGGGCCATCTTCTTCCTGAGCCATTCCCTGTCCACCCGCTCTTTGTCTGCTACTATCTTCATCTCAGGAGTGATGACTCCCGCAATTGCCTCTTGTAATTGTGTCATTTGTCTAAATCCTCTATAAATTCCGGATTGCACAGATCCACCTTCCGCATATCCGGGTTAAACTCCATATTTCCAAACCAGCCCAGTCTATATTCAAAATGCCTATATAATCATGGGCGCGAACATCCAGGATTTACCACCCCCGCCCCTTTGCCCCATGAATAGCTTTTGTTAATGGCCTTTCTGGTAAAATTATGTGCCTGCTGGGCGGCTTTCACGGGGGAGTATCCCTGGCCCAGATATGTTGCAAGGGAGGTTGAAAAAACACACCCGCTCCCGTGGGTATCCTCAGTTTCTATCTTTTCCCCTTTAAAACAGTGAAAGGCATTACCATCATACAGAAGGTCTACACATTCTCCCTGCAGATGACCCCCTGTTACCACGACATCGGGCCCCAGCTCTTTTATCTTTCTTGCCGCCCTTTCCATGCCTTCAAGATCTGTGACCTCCTGTCCGGAAAGAATGCCTGCCTCCATGAGATTAGGCGTAACAACCCTGGCAAGGGGGAGGAGCTCTTCCCTCAAAAATCGAACTCCTTCATTATCCAGCAAGTCTGTTCCGGAAGATGATCTTGTGACCGGATCAACCACCACGGGAGAGATCCCATGCCTGCTGACTACTGCCACAAGTTCCCTGACAATCCTGCCTGTTGACAGCATGCCGATCTTTATTGCGTCAGGCGTAAGGTCGTTCAATACGGCCTCAATCTGCCTTGCAACAAATCCGGCAGGGAGGTCCTGAACACCTGAGATCCCCTGGGAGTTCTGTGCGGTAACAGCGGTAATAGCGGTTAGGGCATGACCACCAAGGGCGGTTATTGTCTTGATGTCTGCCTGGATTCCCGCGCCTCCACAGGAGTCCGAACCGGCTATGGTCAGTATGTATTTCATAATAACTGGACTACCGGACCTAAAAATAAAAAAGTTCTTCAAATTAACGGAATAAGAATTTCCCGCGCCTTTAAACGGCCTTACCTTCTTTTTTTCCTGTGCCTTCCAGGGCCAGCCATTGACCTGTCTACCCTTTACAGGCCGTTTTCTTAGGAGAAAGCTAACAGCAACCCCATATGCTGTCAATCAAAATTCCCCGTTACGGCATTCTCACAACTTGACTTTACTCTACATTACCATTTAGAATCAGATCTTTTACAGGTCATAACCTTTGTCCCGCTCTTTAAATTACCTTTGCCGGGGTATCTGACATGAAAAAATTCTTTCGACGACTTCTTTCCATTAATCCCACATCTATCACATTGGGTATCACGCTAATCTGTTTTAGTCTTTTTTTGTTTGATACCCCGTTCTTATATAAATTTGAACTAAAAACCTATGATATGAGGTTCTCCTGGCGGGGTAAAATAGAAACGTCTAAAAAAGTTGTCGCTGCGGTCATTGATGAAAAAAGCCTCCAACAGGAAGGCAAATGGCCATGGCCAAGGCGAAAAATAGCAACACTGATCGATAAGCTTTCTGACGGCGGGGCCAAGGTAGTAGGATTTGATGTTTTCTTTCTGGAACCTGATGACAACAGCACATTGCAATTACTCGACCAGATAGATGAGCAGGTCAAAACCCTTAATATCCAGGACCGTACACTTTCTGACATTATTCAAAAAAACAAGGCCGTGGTTGACAATGATCAGCTACTAGTTAACGCGATAAATAGATCAAAATCAAAAATCGTACTGGGCTATTTCTTCCAAAGTAAGGAAGGTATGGCTGGAGAGATTACACAGGATGAGATTGATCAAATGTTTAATCATATAAATAATGCTAATTACGCGCTGAAGGGAGAAATCAAAAGAGAAACGGTTGCCACAGACTTTTATACCACAGAATTTGAACCCTATTTCCCTGAATTAAATATTGAGGCAATACACCAGGTAGCAGATTCGTCTGGATATATAAACATGATGGCTTCTACTGATGGAGTGGTAAGGGCAATGCCTCTTGCAATGAAATGCGGTCAGGATTATTTTTCTCCTCTTTCGGTACAATGTGTATGGCACTATTTTGACAATCCGAATCTAATGCTTGTGGGAGGCCGGGACGGTCATGGTATACAAGGAATCCGTTTAGGCGAAGAACTTATTCCTACGGATGAACATGGCAAGCTTTTAGTAAATTTTGCCGGTCCGCCGCCGGCCTACCCCCTGTATTCCATCACTGACATACTTAATGACAAGCTTCCTCCTGATACATTCAAAGACAAAATTATCATTATCGGTGCTACCGCTGTTGGGGCGCACGACCTGAGAAACACCCCTGTCAGTCCTGCGCATCCCGGCATGGAAGTGCATATGGCCATTATCGATAACATTCTCAGTAATAATCTAATCAGCCAGAAGCAGGGATCCTTCGAGGATCTGTTGGCTATTATACTTATGGGCTTTCTCACCGGACTAGCCGTTCCCTGGCTCAGGGTGCTCAAGGGTACCTTTTTTGTAGTGGGACTCTTTATCTTTTATATCTTTTTGTGCCGCTGGTTTTTTACAAACCAAAATCTCTGGATAAATATGATTTATCCTCTCTTGACACTAATATTAGTCTATACATCCTCTATTCTCTACCACTACCTTGTTGAAGAAAAGAATAAACGCTTTCTGCATTCCACCTTCTCCAGCTATCTGTCACCGGAACTGATCGAAGATATGGTTGCCAGTGAGACCACGCCCGAGCTCGGTGGAGAGGCAAGAAATATTACCGCCTATTTTACCGATATCCAGGGCTTTTCCACCTTTTCAGAAAAGCTCACAGCCCCCCAGCTTGTTGAACTCCTTAATGAATATCTCTCCGCCATGACAGACATCCTTATTGCCGAGGACGGCACCCTGGACAAATATGAAGGTGACGCGATCATTGCCTTTTTTGGAGCTCCTTTAGAGATACCGGACAACCCATTTAAGGCCTGTAAGGTGGCCATTGCCATGCAGAACAGCCTTTTGGAACTCCGCAAAAAATGGAAAGAGGAAAAACAGCTGCCTGATGAGCCTGAACGGAACATAAAAAATCTGCCTTCGGAAGAATGGACTCCGGGAGCAAAATGGCCCACTATAGTGCATCATATGAAGATGCGTATCGGCGTCAACAGCGGTGAAATTGTTGTGGGAAACATGGGAAGTTCCATGCGAATGAACTATACAATGATGGGTGACTCAGTCAACCTGGCGGCACGCCTTGAGGAGGGTGCCAAACAGTTTGGGATTTACAGCTCTGTGAGTGAATATACCATGGACATGGAATATCTTGATGAAAATGGACAAAGAAAAAAGGCATGGAATTTTGTTGAGGCCCGTTTTATTGACCGGATAACAGTGGTTGGCAAATCCGAGCCTGTAAAGATATATGAATTGTGTGCCCTCAAGGGAGAACTTTCCGACCAGGAGAAAAAACTGTTCCAGATATTTGACAGGGGGATGCAGCACTACCTCAAGAGGCACTGGGATGAAGCAATCAAACACTTTAAGGCCTCCCTCAAGCTTGAAAGGGTGCCTGACGGAATAACAACTCCCTCGGAGGTATATATCAAAAGATGTGAAGCCTTTAAGGAGGACCCGCCTGTTGCAAAAGGAGAAAAGTGGGATGGGGTCTTCAGGATGACTAAGAAGTGATAGTTTAATTTTTAGAAACTAACGCCCAATATACAACAGTCTGCCCCGTTATTTACGATTAATCCAATCCGGATTTTTCGTCACAGCTGTATAGTTTTTCCCTTTCCCGTTATTTCTTATCTGCCCATCCTAAATTATGGATACCAGGTATTCAACCATGTTTTATTAACCGGATATCAAGTATCCAGAATTCTCATGTTTTCTGCATAAAAAATCTTAACCAACCTGCAATTTAAAACAACTTGCCGTAAAATTTCAGCATGTTAACCCTTTTCCCCTCATTGTTGGCACATTGATTGCTTTATACTTATTCAAACCCCGTCGACAGGAAGTTTAGAATTAAGAGATTGATATAGAAACATTCAATTTATTTAAAACATTTATTATTACTAAAAACAAAGGAGGTATAAATCATGAAAAATAAAACTGCTTTTCAAGTCTGTCTAATTCTCGCCTTTGTGCTGATATTTATCTGTGCCGCCCAGGTCTCTGCACAGGAATCAGGCAGAAGCAGGGGCGCGAGAGGCGGCATGACCGCCAGACTTGATGCTGATGAGGATGGACAGATCACTCAAGAGGAATTCCTGGCCACATTCAAAAACCTGGATGAGGACGGAGACGGCGTTATCGCCCTTGATGAAACCACGGCCAGGCAGCGGGAAAGGTCGGGGAAAGAAATCAATAAAGGAGGTGGTAAAAGAAGCAGGGGCGCGAGAGGCGGCATGATCGCCAGGCTTGATGCCGATGAGGATGGACAGATCACTCAAGAGGAATTCCTGGCCACATTCAAAAACCTGGATGAGGACGGAGACGGAGTTATCGCCCTTGATGAAACCATGGCCGGGCAGCGGGAAAGGTCTGGGAAAGGAGTAAGTAAAGGGGGAGGTAAAAGAAGCAGGGGCGCGAGAGGCGGCATGACCGCCAGGCTTGATGCCGATGAGGATGGACAGATCACTCAAGAGGAATTCCTGGCCACCTTTAACTCCCTTGATTCTGATGGAAACGGAATTATCGGTTCTGATGAGATGCCGCAGGCACCTGACATGACCGGAAGACAGAAGGGCAGAAAGTAGACTTTACAAGCAGGTCAGGAAGTTAATATTACGAATTAATCATTCTAACCTGCACAGGTTTCTCAGAAGCCGTAATCTGAGGAACCTTATAAGAGAGCTAGCCTGCTTCTCTCACCCCTAAGCAGGCTACTCTTTCCTCCTAAAGGCAGGGCCAAAGGACACTGGCCCTGCCTTTTTTTCATGTTCCGCACTATCTGCTGCTGACAGCCTTTTTCCGCAACATGGCAGATCAGCAGGGTTTTTCTTTACCACAGAGCTCCTCCCTCCCAAACTTCAGGGCGGGTCGCCGACCTTAACCCCTCAGAAGGCTAATCCGCAATCCGGCTTATATCAAGGCGCCTTTCAATTACGCGCATTCCCTTCCATTTACCACTCCGGAATCGTAGAAAGAACAGGAGCCCCAGGCACATTATATAGACCAATGCGAATAACCAGCATATCATGAGGCCGTACCCCAAAACAATAACCGCAAAATATGTCGGCAGAATCATCATAAAAAGTGTCATTACTGCCAAGGTGTACATTACAAATCTTGTGTCTCCAGCCCCCTTTATGGCAGAAGAGAACACAATGTTCATTGCATCAAAGACAGAATAGATCGCTACAAACCGGAGAAGTATGACGCTCAGATCGTATATCTCCTTAAAACTGTCAGGATCTGCCAATGCAAAAAACGGCCGGATAAACATGGCCGGGACAAAAAGATATAAAATGGCAATGCCCGCCATATATATAAACGCAATATGAAATCCTGAATAAACGCTTTTTTGGGCAAGGTGCGGCAACTCTTTTCCAAGATACTGCCCCACCAGGACAGATATTGCTATTCCACACCCAATCATTGGCATAAAAGCGAGAGTGCTTATATTAAAGGCAATGTTCGACGCCGCTAGACTGCCCATTCCCAGACGCCCTATAATAAGAATAAAAACGGTGAATCCGGAAATGTCCAGAAAAAACTGGATTCCGGAGGGAAATCCAAAGTACAGCAGGCGCCTGAACAATCCCTTTTCCAGCCTCCAGCCAGCCAGGGTATTATAACTTTTATTGTATCCCTTTCTTGATATGAGAAACAGGAAGAAGGCTACAGAGAATATGCTTGCTATTACTGTGGCATAACCAGCGCCTCTTATCCCCATTTCAGGAAGGCCCCAGTTTCCAAAAATAAGAGCATAGTCCAGAACAAGGTTCAGGCAGGTTGCCGCACAGTTCACCCACATTATGGGCCAGGACCTTCCAAGACCGGAAAAAAAACCGGATATGGCAGCAGACGCAATGACAAAACCCCCTCCAAGGCATAATATCTGAAAATATTCCTTTTCCAGCTGCCGCACTGCAGGGATATGCCCGACAAAATCAAATATCGCTCCAGCAAAAGGGATAAGGGCCAGAATCACAACTCCGCCAAAAATCGATACATATATGCCCTGCCATATGGAAGGTCCTATCCTGTGAAACCTGCCTGCACCGTAATATTGGGCCACAAAGGTGCTGACATAGCTTGCGGTACCCATGAAAAGGCTAATAACTGCAAAGCAGAGAATACCAGCAGGCATTGATGCCGCAATGGCCTCAGGTGAATACCACGCGAGAAACATCCTGTCCACAAAATGCTGGACAGACCATGCCCCTGTACTCAGAATAAGAGGTATCGCAATTGCGAGGAGTTGATGGTAGCCTCCCGGGCCCCTCCACCTTCTGCTGATGCTGCGGACAATCATCTGTTAGAAATCCTTTCTGAATTGTTTCCAGGACATTAAGGCGTTAAGTTCATATATGCAATCTTTTTTTTTAAGACATTGATAACTCCCCGATATCCGGTGTGGTTAACATCAACCCTTTAAAAAGCAGCAATTCCGCAGCTCAACTTCATTGGCTTGTATCTGAAAATGATTCTGGTTATTGATACCGCCTCCGGACATGATCATACCCTCCTTGATGATTTGGACATTGGACCTAATACAGGGAGGGAGGAAAGGATAGACCAGCCCGTTTGCCTGTAATTCTTTGAAATAGCAATCTATTTAACTCTTTCCTTCTTTTTTCCAATCGCAAATAGGAAGTCGTAAACCGCTGGATATTTATAAAGGTTGACTTTTTAATTGTTTTTAGCGTCCTGGTTGGAAATTCCAGCAGCATAAAAACCTTTGTCAGGCACTATTGCCATGCCTTTCCCAGGCCAGACCTCATATTGCCTTCAAGCTTCACCCCCCCGGTTATCAATAATAGATTGCAAGTTTTCTGCTATGATGATATGGCGGGTATGCATAATTAATGAGAGAACGCTGGAGCCTTGATATGAAAAAATTAATAACCTCAGCACTGCCTTATGTGAACAATGTACCCCATCTCGGGAACATTATAGGATGTGTGCTTTCTGCTGATGCATATGCCCGGTTCTGCCGCAGCAGGGGGTATAAAACTCTTTATGTGTGCGGTACAGATGAGTATGGCACCGCAACAGAGACAAAGGCCAGAGAGGAGGGGCTCACACCTCAGGAGATTTGTGATAAGTATCATGAGCTCCATAAGAGCATATATGAGGATTTCAACATATCCTTTGATCTATTCGGGAGGACCTCCACCGACAAGCAGACAGAGATAGCCCAGGGGATATTCAGAGACCTGGATGAGAAAGGGCTTATATCAGAGCATACTACCAAACGGACATATTGTGAAAAAGATGAAATCTTCCTGGCAGACCGTTTTGTTGAAGGCACATGTCCCCACTGCGGCTATGAGGACGCCAGGGGAGATCAGTGCGACAACTGTGGAAAACTCCTTGAACCCGAAGGCCTGAAAGCCCCGCGCTGCAAGATATGCGGCGCAACACCGGTTCTTAAAGACACGTCACACCTCTACCTGGGCCTTGACCGCCTGGAGGACAGACTTAAGGCCTGGACAGCCAGGACCGGTGTCGAAGGGCATTGGACAAACAATGCGGTCCAGACCACAAGCGCCTGGCTTGAAAGGGGGCTCCAGCCCAAGCCCATTACAAGGGACCTGTTGTGGGGCATCCCTGTACCCAAACCGGGTTATGAAAACAAGGTCTTTTATGTATGGTTTGACGCGCCTATAGGCTACATATCCATAACAGCAAAGGAGCGAGAGGACTGGAAGGATTGGTGGCAGAATCCGAAGGAGGTGCGCCTCTATCAGTTTATGGCAAAAGATAATATCCCGTTTCATACTGTGATCTTTCCTGCGTCCCTGATGGGCACAGGGAAGGATTGGACCTTGCTGCACCATATCAATGCCACCGAATACCTGAACTATGAGAGTGCAAAATTTTCCAAATCCAGGAACATAGGGGTTTTTGGAAATGATGTAAAAAAGACCGGCATACATGTGGACCTCTGGAGATTCTACCTTCTTGCCAATCGACCGGAAAGAAACGATACGGATTTTGTTTGGGATGATTTTATTGAAAAGGTGAATTCTGAATTCATTGACAATATCGGCAATATGGTGAACCGGTCCCTTGTGTACCTTAAAAACAACTTTAATGGAGAGATCAGAGACATAAACCTGCCTGACATTCATAAGGAATTTGTAAAAGATTGCACTGATCAGCTGAACAATGTAACTGCCGCAATGGATGAGGTAAAACTCCGGGAGGCCTTGAGAATCATTCTTGCGATCGGCAACCTGGGCAATAAATTTTTTCAGGATATGCAGCCATGGGAGAAGATCAAGACAGAGACTGATCATGCCCATGCGACAGTATCTCTTCTCACATACCTTGTAAAAAATCTTGCAATTGCATTAGGCCCATACATGCCAGAGACATCCGAGCGGATCCTTGCCATGCTGAATCTGGAAAAAGGAGCTTGTGACTGGGATTCTGTTGGTTTGTTTGAGGGACTGGACGGCCACATTATAGGAAGACCTGAAATCCTGCACAAGAAACTGGATGCAAAACTTGCCCAGAAATTCAGGAAGGTGTTCAGCGGAGAGCAAGTGGCTTTTGGAAGGCTTCAACTTAAAGTGGGATTGATCAATGAAGTAAAAAGGCATCCTGATGCAGACCACCTCTATATCCTTACCGTTGAGCTGTCTGAAGAGAGTCCCCGAATTGTTGTGGCCGGCCTGGTAAAGAAATATCCACCTGAAGGGCTTACGGGTCGCAAGATTATTTTACTGGCCAATCTTAAGCCCACAAAGCTCAGAGGGATTGATTCCCAGGGAATGGTTCTGGTCTGCCAGAAGAGGAACAAGATGGAGCTGCTGGACGCCGCCCAATTCGATATTGGCCAAGAAGCAATGGTGGATAATCAGAAGACTGATCACTCCGAGCTTACAATAGAGGAGTTCAAAGAGGTGAATCTTTTTGTCAAAGAAGGATTTTTGATGTTCGAAGACCAGCTGTGCAAGATAGGGGGCAGACCCGTTGAGACAATCAATCTCAAAAATGGCAAAGTATGCTGAAACCATTGGGCGTCGCAAGTTCCTGTCACTGTCTCAGGGAAGGCAGCATGAACTCCTTGCCTCCCTTGCATGGGAGGCTGGTAAAAATCAGGCCTTCTCCGGTTTCATAAGACGTTATGGAGAACTCCAGTCCTGGTCCGGTCTGGATAGATATTACCCTTCAGATTGGCTTTCCGAAGAGGAGGCCCTCCAGGAATTTTTCCTGTTTCACAACAACTTCTGTAAGATTCCGTTAATCCCTGATGAAAATGATGCCGTTCTGTCATGGCAGCCCAGGTTTAATGTTACGGTGCTCCTGGACCAGGTAAGGAGCCCTTTTAACGCTGGTTCTGTCCTTAGAATTATCGACAACTTTGGATTTAAAGGGTTGGTCCACAATTCTCCATGGCTCCGAATGAAGCACCCCCAACTTTGTAAGGCCGCAAGGGGCAGTGAAAAATGGATACCTGTCGAATTTCGGTCAGACCTGACCACATGGCTGAAAAACAGAAAAATACCTGTAGTAGGCATTGAAAACGACCCTGAGGCTATCACCATCACGGATTGGAAACCCCCGTCACAGTGTGTCCTGATAGTAGGCAATGAGGCGTATGGAATTGCGTCTGGACTGCGTCAATGTTGTGACCATATAGTACAGATCCCTATGTTCGGGTTTAAAAAATCCATGAACCTCCATCATGCCCTGGCCATAGTGGCCCAACATCTTGTGGAAAAAGCAGTGTGTTCAGATATTTTATAATTTCTATAATATTTTAAAATTATGTGGTTTAATCTCGCTGGTTTTACACGGTCCATATAGAACGTTAAAAAAAATGGAACAAGGAGATATTAAATATGCTCAAAGATCCATTCCATCAATGTCTGAATATAGGTTTTGGGGATCAATTTTCCATATTTCACCATAAACTCTGTTATTTCTTATCCAGACAGAACATGACTGTCCTCTCATTTCAAGAAAACCTTAATTTTCTGAATGCTCTCATGGCATGAAAAAAGGCCAGTCAAATACCTTATGACTGACCTTTTTCCGTTTCTGACAAGGTGTCCTCTGGGTGAAACCGCATACCTTCAACTCTAAAACAAGAACCCGGCGTCATGACTGCCCATAAAACTTTCAAATATTGCTAAAAATCAAGGGCTTACCGTTTCTCCACCGCCTGTCTCCTCTTCTATGGTTTGACTGTTGTCATCCCCTTCCATTTGTTCGTTCAAAACCCCTATCAGGCTTTCAAGTTCTTTGAGTTCATTGTTAAAAAACTGTAATAATGAACGCCTTTGATTTTGCAATACCTTTTCAGCATTACCTATCCGTCTGGCGTGAGTATCCTTTGTCTTTTGTACCTCCTGTACCTCTTTTTCCAGTTGGGCAATAAGAGGCTTGATCTCATCCCTAGTCTGTATGACCAGATGTCTCAGATTCTCTATCTCGTCTTTTATCCCTTCATAACCCTCAAGTGTAGTCCTTATTTCTTGAATATTTTCCTTCTGGGTATTTAATGCTGTTATAACTGGTTGGATCTGTCGATCAACATATTCAATATTGTTTTGTTGAATCTTTTTATCAACATATTCAGAGTTGTTATTATTTATCAATTCCTGAACCTTCTTTGTTGATGCACACCCACATACCAGTGCCAAAGATGCTAAGCAACATATAATGCCTGTTATTTTCATTCTGAACACCTCCATACTTTGGATAAGGTTAAAAAGAAAATTGGATCATAGTATAACAACAATGTGACATACGTAAGGACCAAATTCTTGATATTGACAAATGGTCACTGCTTTGGGCAAAGTTGCAGATCAAGATGGAATTAACAGCTTAGAATATGCGCAATTTTCATTTTATTGATTATACCATGCCAGACCAAAAAAGTCTGTTTCGTTTTAGACACCCAGTATTCCCGCATGCCCAATGGAATTATGGCCAGATTCCATTGGGCTCAATAAGTGGTCCATATTGCCTGGACATCCACCCGTTTCTACCTTGCACGATCAAGCGGCGATGGTGCACCTCTCACAGCCATCTCCAGGGTATAAACGGAGGTGCGCGCCGTAATAAATAGGGTCTTGCGCTCCTTGCCCGCAAAGGTCATATTGGTTGGAGAGGCTGGAACTGGAATGTCTTTTATCTTTTGCCCCTTTGAATTATATACAACCAACCCCGCCCTGTCGGTCAAATAGACATTGCCATGTTCGTCCAGGGCCATCCCGTCCGAGCCTTGACCACAGAACGACTTCTTGCCAGTAAGAGTTCCGTCTGCCTGAATGTTATATCTCCAGGTAGTGCGGCCTCGTGCATCAGCGACATACAGGCTCTTTCCATCAGGGGTGCCTATAAGGCCGTTTGGACCTATGAGGTCATTTGTCACAGGAGCCAGGCCCTTTTTGTCTGGAGAGATATAATATATCTGCAATCCGCCGCCTTCACCGCCTCCACCGCCTTTCCTGCCTCCTCCCTTGCCCCCCCTTCCCCTGAGCCAGTCACTAAAATAGATCCCGCCTTTGGGGTCTATCCACAGATCATTCGGGCTGTTAAGTTTTATACTATCTGAAGATTCAGCCAGGACAGTGGTCTTCCCTTTCATATCATCTAAGGTTAAACGATTATTGTCCATTTCACAGATAACCAGCCTCCCCTTCTGATCAAACATCAATCCGTTGGGCTGGCCTGTGTGTTCGCGATATCGGGAGATATTGCCATCCTTGTAGTTCCATTTATATATGCCTCCTCCGCGAACATCGGAAAAATAGACATTACCCTCCGCGTCAGCTGCGGGTCCTTCTGTGAAAGTAAATCCTGCTTTAACCTCTTTAAGCGTTGCTCCCTGTGCAATTACGTCAGCTTTTTCCTGGGCATTAACTGTTGCCGGACACAAAAGAAAAACAACATAAAGAGCAGACAAAAAAATGGTTGACAAGGGCTGTCTTGGGCTCATAACTTCCTCCTTTCATATCAATAGCAGTAAATTATCTAAAAACAACTACAGGCTGAATTTTTATTTTTAATAATTATTAAAAAACCTAATTAAAACAATTATCATATAATAGACAGTTCTGTAAATATCATTAATCTGTTTTTTTACCCAGGAGTTCCATCAGCCAGGAGACATACAATATCAGTCCCTTGCATAAGATTGTGAAAAAGCACTAATATTTGATCGTGATCTCCTGTTCAATCCATTTTCAGTTCAAAAATCCGTTCCTCGTAAGCAAACGAGGGCCAATCTCTGAAAGGCGCAGCCATCAAGGTGCCGATATTTTCACAAAGACCCGACCTATGGCCGCAACATTTTATTAACATTATTATTGTAAATCGCCTTCTCATCCTCTAATATCACACCTTTATGGTGACTTGGTACAAAAAAACTGCCTGAGAGACCAAAACCATCAAGGCCTTTTCTAGTCCAGGAATATCTACCATGGCTGCCAGGGCTTTCCTTATACATGGGCATACCAATTTTTGATGTTTAAAATTTTAAAACCGGGGATTTAGGATGCTTGACTACTGTTTTAAACTCGACTTTCAGGTTCGTGACTACGAATGTGACATGCAGGGGATAGTAAACAATGCAGTGTATCAAAACTATCTTGAGCATACGAGGCATGAATTTCTGAAGACATTAGGGGTGGATTTCGTCTATTTCACAGAGAAAAGGATCCATCTTGTTGCCATCAGGGCGGAACTTGATTTTAAGTATCCCTTAAAGGGGAGTGATCTTTTCTGGGTGGGGCTCAATGTTGAACGTGTATCGCGTCTCAGGTTTGCATTCAAGCAGGATATCTATAGACAGGAAGGCAATAAACTCATTTTAAATGCAAAGATCACCGCAACAGCATTAAATGAAAGAGGAAGGCCGGACAAGATCCCTGAGCTTGAGAAGGCGTTCAACTCACACAAGTAAAGGTCTCTGAATATCATTTCCGTGTGATGATGCCCGGGTGTCCCAGAAACCCTATAATTTCTGAAATTGTGCGGCTTTTAACCGCAATGGCTTTATGCCGTCCATACGGAAAGATGGAATAATGGGCCCAAGACTCACAACTTCGCGGTCTGGATTAAATGTTTGGGGATCAATTCCCATGTTTATCCCTCAACTCTGTTGTTTTCCTGCCAGATGAAAGTATGATGTACCCTGTATTTCTTTACTCCATTATTCCAATTATAAGGGGAGCGAACTGAGCTCTATTAAATTATTAAGGAGGGGGCATATGAATAAATTAGGGGCCAAAACACAGAGATGGCTGAAGAGTGTTCACGTTTTTTTTGCCTGCTTGTGGGTTGGTGGGGCTGTCACAATCAACTTAATGAATTTTTCAATGACCGCTAGTGACGGAATGCAGCTCTATGGTATCATCCTCTCAATGAAGTTTGTAGATGATTTTGTTATTATTCCTGGTGCCATTGGTTCTCTTCTCACTGGACTTATCTACTCATTGTTTACTAATTGGGGCTGGTTTAAACACAATTGGATAATTGTTAAGTGGATAATAAACCTGACAGGGGTGATATTCGGCACCTTTTGGCTTGGGCCGTGGCTGAATAGCCTGCCGCCTATTGTAAAGACAGAAGGGTTGGAGGCTCTTGCAAATACAACATATCTACACAATCAGGACATGCTGTACTGTTGGGGAACACTTCAGGCGGCCACAATTGTTTTTGCCCTGTTTATTTCTGTTCTCAAGCCATGGAAAAAGCAATAGCGCCGCAATCATTTTATGCTATCCATGGAAAGGTTTTATTCTAATATATACCGGTGTTTTTCAGGTTGCCATGAAGACTGGATTCTTTACCTGGAGAGTCTTGCTATACTTTCAAGGGAGTGAAAATCTGAAATTAAAATTTTCTTAATAAATATCAGGAAGGATCGGAGCCCGTTCTGCTCCAATATAAAGGCCAGATTGATAATGGTAATGGCGATGAAATTATAGTGTACTCCGGCAGGACAATTGAATATGAAATCGAGTTCTGCTTACTACCCTTTCCCTTCTGGCGGAAATAACATTTTGGACAAAGGCCATGCTAAGACTCTTGTATACATCAGACATTCATGCAAATTCCAGCCACCTCCTGTCCATGCTCGCTGTCGCGGAACAGGAAAAAGTTGATTCAATTATAGTGGGAGGCGACCTTGTACCCCACTACCTGCCTGATAAAACCAGCTCAAACAGGTTGGACCGTCAGGAATCATATCTCACGCACACCCTCATCCCCGCAATCCAGGACTTTAAGAGGAAAAGGGATATCCCCATCTATTTGGATCTGGGGAATGATGATTTTATCGGATCCCGTCCAATCCTCGAGGCCCACAATGGGCACCTCTTCCACCTGCTACACATGGCAAAAAGACCATTAACGGATGGTATAGACATCATAGGATACATGAATGTTCCGCCAACCCCTTTTGAGAGAAAGGACTGGGAACGGCCAGATACAAAGGAGTGGCCTTTTGCTCCCGGCAACAGGATCACTCTGGACGGGTACCTCTCATCCAAAGGGTCCTTGCAATGGACTGTAATTGACCTGAACTCCACTGATACCATTCAAAAAGATCTGGATCAGCTTTCAAAGGACATTATAAATCCTTTTATCTTCGTCTCTCACTCTCCACCATATAACACACCCCTGGATGTCATCTATGATGGAACCCATGTGGGCAGCCAAAGTATCCTGAGGTTTATTGAAAGATGGTCTAATCAGGGAAAAATTATTGCATCCCTGCATGGGCATATCCATGAATCGCCCCGGAGATCCGGGGCAATCAGCACTATGATAGGCAGTGCCCTGTGTATAAATCCAGGGCAGGAAAGCAGGATGGATAGAAGCTTCAGATATGCAATTCTTGAATTGACAGAAGAAGACTCCCAGGCAAAGATCAGGATCCTTAAACCTGCTTGAATCGCACTCTCAACATCCTTTAGAAAAGGGTCCTACTACAAGTCAGGACTTAAATCCCAACGAAATCCTCGATATCCTCATACAGGACAGGTCTAAACCTGGGTGTGCAGATTGCCAGAAACAGAAGGTCTGATTTGCCGGTATTTGTTATTCTCTGCGGATAGTCTATAGGAATAAACACTAAATCGCCAGTACCCACATCCTGAGGAGCCAAGTCTCCCACTTCCACTCTCCCCTTACCTTCTAAGATAAGATGGCATTCTATAACCTTCACCCGATGGAGCCTGGTCCGGGCTCCCGGTTTAACACGGGCTCGTGCAATCGAGAGGGAGACCTCCTCAGGGTCGTTAAAAATCTCGTTTATAAAACACCCCTCTTCAAAAAAATATTCCTTCAGGGGATTGTATTTTAATATCTTTTCCTTCATATTCTTAACCATACTCGGCTGTGTGCTGTCTATTTCTTACAAAGATTCATAGGCTGCTATTGATCTAAATAGAAATCTCTTTCACAAAATCCTGAAACTTACATTCCGCATGACAGCGGTAAGGTCTTGCATAAAATCAAGGCAGGATAATCCTGGAATTTTCAGTTAAAAAAGCAGGGTCCTTTCGGCCCTGACCTGATATCAGGATAGAATCATCTACTTTTTATAATCCCCGAACTCCTTTTCAACCGCCTCAGAGAGCTCATCCTGCGCCTTCTGTGCCTGAAACTTCTGCCACAAGGCCTGATCATTCTTAAAACTGGTTGCAGTGGCGTTCTTTACAGCCTCCTGTGCAGTGTCAGCGTCCAGGACAACGAGTAAATAGAGCTCATTTTCAGGAGAAATCCATGTCTCTGTCTGTTTTGAACCAACCAGGGTCTCACTGGCCACCTGTTTTGATACCTGGGTAGCCACCTTGTCAACCGTCTCCGCATCCCCTATACCGGTTGTTTCGGTAAAATTCTTTACCATGTTATTGACCTTCACACTCATCTGCCTTGCCAGCTCATCCCTTGCAACAGCCAGGGCCTCTGTTCTGGCAAAATTCATCCCTGCGCCACCGATCCTTGCCGAACCTACTGCTGCAAGGGCGCCATCTACCTCAGGGGAAAGAACCCATGCCGGAGCACCTGCAAGAGGTCCGTAGTTCTGAACACCTGTTTCCTTTGGGGTGGAACCGCACCCGGAAAAACCTGCTGCCCCTGCCAGAAAAATTGCCGCAACCAAGATTGTTTTTCTCATAATTAGTGCCCTCCTTTTTGATATTGATAATTAAAATATTCCGAAATATAAAAGCGCCCCTGCTCACGCAGGACATATTAAACCCTGAATAGGTCAAAAAAGAATAATTGCTGGTTTTACATTATTGTATACCGGCATAGCCATCCCCGCAATAGCATTAATATAGGTTGGATCACATACTATATATTTTTTGCTGTTATGTATAATAAAATCCCCCTTGAAATCATTGCTGAACTTCACAGCGGTGGCCAGGTGGCCAGGATAATCAAGGCCCACCACTTCAAGTCCGAGCAGTCTTTTTACCAGCCATGCGAACATAAATGAGCGGTCCTCACAGTCGGAATATGGATAATAAAAGGTTTCCATAGGAAGCAGGTATTTCTCCATTCCAAACTGCTCATCATCGGTCTTATAGTCAAATGAGGTCTGCACTAAACGAAGGAGAATATCAACTGCCTCCTTTTCCGACCTGCCTTCAAGTATAGGCTTGAGAAATCTGACAAGTTCAGACTCTGTCTCCGGAGAGATTCCTGCCTGAAAATAGACTTTCAGGTCTGTCTGAGGATAATATTTGAAGAATTCTATCAGGCTTTTGTTGTACGAAACCGTAAAGGAATATTCATTATTATCATAAACAAAGCTCAAATTTCTGGGATTCAATGATATATTGATTCTGGGGAACTCCGGGATACTGATATCTATGACCCTGTCGGATTGAGGATAACTTCCCTTGTATGTATAGATACTCTCAAAAGATTCCGCTACCTGGCCAAAAAACATTGCATAATATTTTCTGTTCTCAAGGGACAGATACTGGACACCATAAAGGGTGCTGCTGCAGGGCATGAGGAGATATGCCTTGTCCCTGCCATAACCGATTCTTGTGTCATATCCCATCTTGGATGAGACAAACCAGACAAACAAGCCGGCCTCTGTAGTGTTCTTAAAAACATAAAGTCCTGTCTGATGTACAAGATAAAAAAGGCCCCAATCATTAAGGTTCAGGCTCACCCTGTATGCATTAAACTGTTCAATAAGGTTTTCATAATCTGCCTGGCTCATCCGGGACCAGAATCCGCTTATAGCGTCTTTATCCAGGGAAGAGACGGGGGTAGCATGAAAGGCGGGATCAACATAGATTATCAGGGGGGTCTGATGAAGGAGAAACTCAATCTTTTCCCCCTTTTTCTTAATATCAGGTTCCTGAGGGGGCGGAACTGGCTCTTGTGATGGTTCTATATATTCTAAAATAGGAATCTCCGGAATAATTCTGCTGTCCGACGGTTCAGGGTCCTCTGCCGGGGCAGGAGGAGCTGTCGGGATTTCTGTCGGCTTGGGAGAGGGATCACGCACAAGGCCGGTAAACACCTCAAACTCTTCCCACTGCTCTTTTAGAAAACCAACAAACTCGGCATCCCTTGCATCTCTGTATTCCTGAAAGGAGTCTTTTTCCGTTTTTATCCATTCATCAAAATCCGTCTGCGCCTCACCGGAAGAATGAAAAAACAGCATTACGGCAGACAGCATGATAAAAAGTCTGCGGAATAACATCCTGGTATCAGGAAGCATTGTTCGAACCTTCTGCATGGCATTGCTCCAAAAAAGTTTAGAATGAAACTCTCCGGTATTGTTCATAAGATGCCAGCGAAAGGTTCCAAGCTCCTTGCATAAACAACTCGTCCGCTGACATATATAACATGTCCATTCCCTGCTTTTTATCCACACAAACCACACCATTATAGGAGAAATAGCTAAAGCTCCCAATATAAGGTGCCATCTGAACCGCGGCACAGAAAGCCCCTGTGCTATTCAGGGCTGATACAGTCTCGAACGGGAACTTTTCAGGTACACCTGCGATACTAAGCAGGTAGGACTGGGTGCGGGATATTGAGGATAGGGAAATAAAGATAAGCAGTAAGATAAAGGATGGCATAAATGCATGAACTCTTCTCATGTTAATATGTCCTTTTCAATAAATATCGATTTATGCATTTAAATATACAAAAACACTTAATATTAGCAGAATTTATGGAAAGGTGTCAATTATTCAGCAGTTATTGCAACTGGATACGTTTTTCAGGCTGCATCATTATCCTGCCTGTTTGGAAATCATTTACAAAGTATGCCTTGCCAACAACATGAATCCATCAGGATTTTAAAATTGATCCTTGACATTTGTTTATTATCTCAATAGAATTTCAAATCATGAGTGGAAACAAACTAAATAATCTTATTAACACAACTGGTAACTGGTGGTGGCTCAGCTCTCAATGGAGGTGATCCTGCCGGAATAGTACAATTTTATTAATACACCGTGGGCGCCTCAAGAAGGTCCCACGGTTTTTTGTTTTATGAAGCCGCAGGATCTTGAAATTAGAATCTGTGGCCTTTTTTTTAATTCCTTGCAGTTTTCGCAAAATGAGATAAATATCTTAAAAACAAACCATTCAGGAGAAAAAATTGTCTATCAAACCCTCATTTGAAGAATTTAAACAGATGGCAGGTAAAGGAAACCTGGTACCTGTGTACAGAGAGTTTCTTGCTGACACAGAGACTCCGGTTTCAGCATACCTGAAGATCAAGGATGAATCCTTTTCCTACCTCCTTGAGAGTGCTGAGGGTGGAACCAGATGGGGCAGATACAGCTTTATCGGGTATAGACCTTACTTGACTGTGACCGTACGGAACCGGGAGATGGAGATACTGGAGGGAGACAGGAAAGAGGTTCTAAAAGATGTTGAAAATCCCCTGCTTGTACTCCGGGAATTAAGCAAGAAATTCAGGCCGGTTCCTGCGGAAGGCCTGCCCCCTTTTCAGGGAGGGCTTGTGGGATATGTGAACTATGATTTGATCAGAAAGTGGGAGAGGCTGCCTGGAGTAACCATTGACGACCCGGACCAGCCTGAAGCGATTTTTACGGCATGCCGCGGACTTATTGTGTTTGATCATTTCTCCCATATGATCAAGGTCATCGCCTTTGCTCACCTGAAAAACGGGGATGACCTTCAGGCAGCATATGATAGTTCATGTATTGAACTCCAGGAGACCATATCTTGGCTCCAGAGACCCCTTGCCGCCTTGCCAAAGGGAGAACCCCTCACTGTGGGGGAACTCAAACCCAACTTTAAGAAACAGGCTTTTTTTGAGGCTGTTGACAGGGCCAAAGAGCATATCTGTGCAGGAGATGTTATTCAGGTGGTACTGTCACAGAGATTCTCAGCCGATTGTTCCGGAGAGGATTTTTACCTGTATAGGATGCTCCGGAGTGTGAACCCGTCACCCTATATGTTTTATCTCAATTTCGGGGACACCAAATTTATCGGGGCCTCTCCGGAGATCCTTGTACGGCTTACGGACGGCACTATTGAACTCCGCCCTATTGCCGGCACAAGGGCCAGAGGAAATACTCCTGAAGAGGACAAGACCCTGGAGCAGGACCTGATAAATGATCCCAAGGAAAGGGCGGAACACATCATGCTGGTGGATCTCGGCAGAAATGACGCTGGCAGGGTCGCCGCTCCCGGTACGGTTCATGTGCCCCGGCTCATGGAGATAGAAAGGTATTCCCATGTTATGCATATTGTATCCCATGTGGAGGCCCGGATTAAACAGGGCATGGATGAATTTGATGTATTTATGGCTGCTTTTCCCGCAGGGACCGTGTCTGGCGCGCCCAAGGTTCGAGCAATGGAGATCATAAGGGATTTCGAGCCCTCTACCCGGGGACCATACGCAGGGTCAGTGGGATATTTCGGGTTTAATAACAACATGGACTTTTGCATTACCATAAGGACCATTACCGTCATAAACGGGAAACTCTCTGTTCAGGTGGGAGCGGGTATCGTGTATGACTCTGTTCCGGAATATGAGTATAAGGAGACATTAAAAAAGGCCGGCGCTATGTTCAGGGCCATCGAAAGGGTAAAAGAAAATGATTTTACTTATTGATAACTATGACTCGTTTACATATAACATTGTCCAGATGCTGGAGGATATGGGGCAGGAGGTAAAGGTCATTAGAAATGACCAGATCGACATACCCGGTATTGAGGCCCTTAATCCCTCTGTTTTCATGGTGTCACCCGGACCGGGCCGTCCTGCTGACGCGGGTATTTCCCTTGAGGCGATCAAGGCCCTGGCACCAAAGATTCCGATCCTAGGAGTCTGCCTTGGCCATCAGACCATTGCCGAGGCTTTTGGCGGAAAAATCGTAAGGGCCAAACGAATTATGCACGGAAAAAGCTCCAGGATATTCCATGATGGAAAGGGCCTTTACAGGGATCTACCAAACCCGTTTGACGCAATACGGTACCACTCCCTCATCGTGGAAAGGGAATCTTTGCCTGACTGCTTTGAGATAAGCGCGTGGACAGAGAGGGGAGAGATTATGGGATTAAGGCACAAGGAGCACCAGGTTGAAGGGATGCAGTTTCACCCCGAGTCCATTCTGACCGATGCAGGGCCAAGTCTTCTGAAAAACTTTTCAGATATCGGGTGCGCCCTAACCGACCCTCCCGCATGTGTATCCTAACAGGAAATGAATCGCCGGGACCTTTTCCCGGCCTCAAGTGCAGTCGAATAATAGCCTTCGTGTCTTTTACGCCCGGGCCCAACAGTATCAAGATAGAGCAGAATTAAAAAAGGGGGAGGATGTCATGATCAGAGAAGCTATATCAGATGTGGTTCAAAGAAAAAACCTCACAGAGACTGAGATGGAAAAAGTCATGGATGAAATCATGTCAGGACAGGCAACACCCGCACAGATCGGCTCTTTTATCACCGGGCTCCGTATGAAGGGCGAGACCGTTGAGGAGATCGCAGGCGCTGCCAGGACCATGAGGGCCAAGGCCTCAAACATCTGTGTCACAAACAGGAATGATGAAATCGTCCTTGATATTGTGGGGACAGGTGGGGACGGCTCTAAGACGTTTAACGTGTCAACAACCACTGCGTTTGTGGCAGCAGGTGCAGGGATTAAAGTTGCCAAGCATGGAAACAGAGCTGTTTCCAGCCAGTGCGGAGCGGCCGATGTGCTTGAGGGATTGGGCGTAAAATTAGACCTCTCTCCTGCCGATGTGGAGGCCTGTATCAAAGAGATTGGGATCGGCTTCCTGTTTGCACCTATGTTTCACGGCGCCATGAAGCACGCCGCGGGACCGAGAAAAGACATGGGAATAAGAAGTGTTTTCAACCTGTTAGGTCCTCTTACCAATCCAGCGAGCGCCACTGTGCTACTCTTGGGAGTATATGACCCGGGCCTCACAGAACCAATCGCTCGGGTCCTCAACCGACTGGGAACAAAAGAGGCTTTTGTTGTATGTGGTGATGGGCCTGAAGGGATATTAGATGAGGTCTCCATTTGTGGACCCACCAAAGTCTCTCAGCTCAAAGATAAGGAGGTCAACACTTATCACATTTCACCGGAGGATTTTGGTATCAGCAGGGCAGCTCTTTCAGACATAGTGGGGGGAGATACCGCAGAAAATGCAGCTATTACCCGGACTATTCTTGAGGGAGAAAAAGGGCCTAAGATGGATATGGTTATCCTGAACGCGGCGGCAGCCCTGACGGCCGCAGGCCTGAGCGCTGATATCAAGGAGGGTGTCAGCTTGGCGCGGCATACTCTCGATTCAGGCAAGGCTGTAGAAAAACTGGACAAGCTTATTAAATACACACAAAAATTCGCATAAGAAGGGGCTTTGCTCCCCTGACAAGGAACCAGTTGTCCTGAATTATTGGCAGAGACATCCAAAATTTCCCTCACTTGTGAGCATTGCCTTGGCTTCAGGGGCAGTAAGACAGGAGAGCTTCTCTCTGTTCCTGATTTCCTGGAGTGGAGAAGAAATATATCCTCCGAAAAAAACATCCGTGGTCAGGGGAGGCAGATAAACCCTTGTTCGGGAAAACACCTGGATGGAAGCAGAAAATTGGAGTTTAGATGCATCAAAAATTAATGGAAATAATCGCTGTTAAGAAGCAGGAGGTGGCTGAGCTGAAAAGGGCAATGCCCGGGGAAAGGTCCCCGAACCTGCCGGCAGTGCGTGATTTTCGGGCAGCAATATCAAGACCGGGCAGGATCAATCTTATATCCGAGATCAAGTTTGCCTCCCCTTCTGCTGGTGGGATCAGAAAAAAGACCGACCCCTGCGTCATTGGAAGAATCTATGAAAATGCTGGCGCCTCAGCCATCTCTCTTCTCACGGACAAGCAGTTTTTCAAAGGAGACCTGGACTACCTGCCTCCCCTGAAAAAGGCCGTTACTCTGCCTGTCCTGCGAAAGGACTTTATCATAGACACGGCCCAGGTAAAGGAGGCCTTTTTCCACGGTGCGGATGCCATCCTCCTTATAGCCAGAATATTGTCCCAAGAGCAGCTTACGGAACTTCTTGCCGCTGCCGGGGAATTGGGCATGGCAGTGCTTACTGAAAGCCATGATAGAGACGACTTGAAAAAGGTCCTTAAAACAGACGCGGATATTATTGGTATTAATAATCGGAACCTTGATACCTTTCATGTTAATATTAAGGCCACCTTTGATCTGATTCCCCTTGTTCCAAAAGACAAAATCCTTATAAGTGAAAGTGGAATCCAGACCAAGGAGGACCTCTCATCATTAAGACATACGGGAATTAATGCTGTCCTGGTTGGATCAGCCCTAATGTCAAGCGGGAACATTTCTGAAAAGACACGGGAAGTCGTGGCAGCAGGAATAATTGAGAAAGAACCCTAGAGCTGGAAGAGACCTTGACAATGGAGATGACAAGAATAAAGATATGCGGGATAACCGAATACCGTGACGCTGCCCTGGCTGCAGGGCTTGGCGCGCACGCGCTCGGATTTATTTTTGCGCCCAGCCCCAGAAGGATTTCAAGGGAAAAGGCCAGGGAGATTATCCGGTCACTGCCCCCCTTTATCAAGAGCGTTGGCGTGTTTGTAGATGAAGACCCCACCCTGATCAGGGAGGCTATCACATTCTGCGGCCTTGACATGGTCCAGCTCCATGGAAAAGAGACTCCCGAGACCTGTGGGGAATTCATGCCCCGAGCTATCAAGTCCTTCAGGATAAAAGGGGCATCAAGCCTGGAGATGATTAAGCCATATCAGGGAAAATGCAGCTCCATACTACTGGACACCTATTCCGAAGACAGTATGGGCGGCACAGGCAAAACCTTTGATTGGGACCTGGCCCTGGAGGCAAAAGGCGTGGGTGTGCCAGTTATTCTCGCAGGGGGACTGGACACCTCCAACATAGAAGAGGCAATATCAAGGGTGCGTCCCTTTGCTATAGATATAAACAGTGGCATAGAAGAAAGTCCTGGAAAAAAAGATCATGAACTCATGAGAGAGCTGTTTGATAAAATTCTAAAAGTTAACAGCCTTAAATCCTGACTCTGGTTTTCAGACCTGTTGTCAGCCCTCTGCATCTTTCTTTTTTCAGCGGCGCTCGGTTTGTCTTCTGTAAAAATTTATCAGTAGCATCTGTCTTTCATAAATATATTTCAACAATTGATACGTTTTGGAGCAATAAATGATTAAAACCCGCTATTACGGAGACTTTGGAGGCGCCTTTATCCCGGAGATACTGGTGGCAACCTTTGGGCAGCTTGTAACAGCCTTTGAACAGGCCAAGAATGATACCTCTTTTTGGATGGAATATTCAGAACTGATGTCCTCCTATTCCTGCAGGCCTACACCCCTGACTTTTGCAGAGAACCTCTCCTCCCATTTTGGCGGTGCACGAATATATGTAAAGAGGGAGGATTTGAACCATACAGGCGCGCACAAGGCAAACAATGTGATGGGCCAGGGACTCCTCGTAAAAAAGATGGGAAAGACAAGGGTAATCGCGGAGACCGGCGCAGGCCAGCATGGTGTGGCCACAGCTACCATGGCAGCCAAGTTTGGTTTTAAGTGCACAATCTATATGGGAGAGGTAGATGTGGCAAGACAGAGACCAAATGTCTTCTGGATGGAACGCCTTGGCGCTCAGGTCATCCCTGTCAAAGAGGGCGCGCGTACACTGAAGGATGCTATCAATGCGTCTTTTCGTGACTGGGTGAGCAACATGGATGATACCCATTATGTGCTGGGAACCGCCTGCGGCCCCCACCCGTTTCCAGAGATGGTCTCCTACTTTCAGTCCATCATTGGCACAGAGGCACGGAAACAGATCTTAGAAAAAGAGGGCAGACTTCCTGCCAGGGTGTTCGCGTGTGTGGGCGGAGGCTCCAACGCAATGGGCATATTCAGCGGCTTTTTTGATGATCCGGTGGAGCTTGTAGGTGTTGAGGCCGGGGGAAAAGGTGTGGATTCCGGCAGACATGCCGCGCGTCTTGCATCCGGAGATGGCACCATCGGTGTGGCCCAGGGATATAAAACATATTTTCTCCAGGATAGTGACGGCCAGATGAAGGAGACACATTCTGTGGCAGCAGGGCTCGATTATGTAGGCGTCTCGCCTATCCTGGCTGCCCTCCATAGTGAGGGGCGTGTAAGATTCGAGGCAGCAACAGATCAGGAGGTCCTGGATGCCCTTTCTCTGACCCTCAGGAAAGAGGGGCTGATCCCGGCACTGGAGTCATCCCACGCCTTTGTACAGGCATTCAAAGAGGCTCCCCAACTCTCAATTGACGACATAATCATAATCAACCAGTCTGGTAGGGGGGACAAGGATATCTTCACCATCGCCGAGGCCTATCAAGATCCTGCATGGCTGGATTTTATAAAGGCAAAGGCGGAGGAATACAATGCTTGAAAAATATATAAGGGAAGGACTGAAACAGAAGGATATCCTGCTTATGACTCATATAGTTCTGGGATACCCCTCTTTTGATGACAGCCTCAGGATTGTAGAGACAATGGTAGAGGCGGGTGTGGACCTGATGGAGCTGCAGATACCTTTTTCTGAACCCACTGCCGACGGCCCCGTAATAGTGGGTGCCAACCAAAAGGCCCTGCAGTACGGTACCACAGTGGAGAAGTGCTTCAGGACTGCGGAAAAAATTACAACCGGTTTTGACATACCTTTTCTGATTATGACCTATTATAACATCCCTTTTACATATGGTTTGGACGATTTTGTTGCCCGCATGGCAGATATCCGTCTCAGGGGTGCCATAATCCCGGATCTTCCCCCTGAAGAGGGCAGGGAATATCTGGACAACATGCAAAAAAACTCCATTGATCCGATCCTTATCTTCTCTCCTAATACCGGTACGGAGCGTATGAAATACCTGGAAGCCCATGCAGCGGGCTTTATCTACTGTGTTGCGAGAAAAGGGGTGACAGGAATGGAAACAACCTTTTCCAATGAGCTCGCCTCATATCTGGCCCAATGCCGCGACGCCACTCGCCTCCCGCTGGCAGTGGGCTTTGGAATTAAAGAAAAGGCTGATATAAGTTATCTGAAAGGCAAGGCAGATATCGCTGTTATCGGAAGTCAAACCATTCGCCTGGTGGAACGGGAGGGTGTGCAGGCCGTGGGAGGCTTTATCAGGGGGCTGAGATAAACAGCAGCTCTTTTTCAGACAGGGCACACTGGTGGAGGTGTGCCCGAATAATTACATTACATTAATCACATTCAGCCATTCCTTGTGTGTTTCCATGGATTTCTTAATAGCTTCCTGTGAACCAAGGACCTTGACCATCCCCTTAACTTTTACCTCTTCAAGCACTTCGGCAAAGGCCCTGAAATCTTCTATTGTAGTCCCGAGTATCTCATCACGTACCTTTTGTCTGTCATCATCCGTCACTCCGGAAAAATAACGAACCATTGAGGCATACCCTTTTGCATCAGGCAGCATATACTCATCCAGATTGCCGATACTTCCAATTATACCCTTTAAAAGCTCCTCATCGCTGAGTTCTATATGCCTTAGAAAGTCCGCTGCCTGATCAAACACATCAATAGTCTTTAAGAGATTCGGGTCACGGTAAGAGACAAAGGTCAGGGTACCTGTCAGACGCTCAAACATGCAGAAGCCTCCATATGCGCCTCCCTGTACACGGACCCTGTCCCATAAAAGAGAATTGCCCAGATAGCGACAGATCACATGGATAGATCCATGGTAATTGTATCCCAGGCTGTATATGTTGGCACCCTTTCCCACATAATTGATCCTGGATGGAATGGTCAGCCCCTCAAATTCCGGGATATGTCCTGGTTCCCATTCCTGAATGCCGCTTTTCTGGACAGGCATGACATCGAGGAACCCTCTTATCTGAGGCATGAGTTGCGCCCATCCTTCCTGATCAAGGGTTGCATTAATAAACACGGCATTGCGGTTTATAAGGATCCGATGCATCTGTCTAAGGTCATTTAACACAGAATCCCATCGATTATCCACCTCCTCCACAAGCTTTCGCAGAAAAAACAGGTAGTTCAGTCCAGACATCTCTTCTGCTGCCCAGTCAGTCTCTGTAAAATGGGCCCTCAAGCGCTTATTCACTATCCTGTGACCTGACGGAACAAGGTTTTGCTCTACCCTGGCCTTGGTCTCGAGCAGCATCTGTTTGAACCGCGCTTGGTTGTCCAGGCGTACATTTAAAAGCACATCCTGAAGAATATCTAACATATCCTGGGTCTGGGGCATCATGGCCTTTGCCTGGAGAAGAAGCATGGTTGCGCTATGTTTGCTGTCTGTGATCCCGGATGTAAAAAATCCGGATCCGATTCCGCCGGTCTTTCTGCTTATCCTCTGAGTGACAGTAACATAATCCTCCTTTTCCGTCCCCATCTCCTGGAGCGCCCGGCCAAAGATCCGAGTATAAGGGAGGTACTTCTGGGGGAGCGAATGAAGATCAAAGCCAATATCCAGATAGGCTATCCCGTTTGTAAAAAGATCATGATACAGAACCTCTGTCTCACCCATTTTAAGCTTTTCTATGGGGATTGTCTTGTTTTTTGTGTCCAGGTCAGAAATGCCCAGCATGGGAATAGCCTCAAGAGCGGAAGGAGGATCAGGTGCCGCTTGAAGCAGCCTTAACTCTTTGGTATTGCTTATAATGTTCTCCAACTCATCCTCAGTCATCCTGTCTTTTACCCTTTTCAGCTTGGCCTCTTCGGCTGCGGTCTCCTCTTCTCCCAGGCCGGGATCAGGCCTCAGAACTACGGCTGTCCTGTGCCTGTTCTTTATCAGCCATTTATCTATCAGCGTTTCAAAAAAAACGTCCTCAGATGCAATATGCAACTTCACTGCCTGAAGAGGTTCTTCCCAGGCGAGCAGAGCAAAGGGATCTCCGTCATATAGCCAGGTGGTCAGGGAGCCAAGCATCAGGAGAAGTCCGCGGGGATAACTCCCTGAGTTGTTCTCACGGAGGGCAAACTCTGTCATATTCAGTGCCGCCTCAATAGTCTTGGAATCGATCCCATTATTAACAAGGCGGGAAAGGGTATTTAGGACAAGCTCTTGAACCTTGTCCGCATTGTCAGGTTCAACACCTTTGAGTCCAGCAGAAAAATACATCTGCCTAACCTCTGTCCCAAGGCCCATACCGGCCAAGTCCTCTCCTAATCCTGACTCTATCAAGGCCTTTCTCAAAGGAGAACCTGGCATTCCCAGTAGGATATATTCCAAGATGCTTAAGGAAAGGGTCAGTTCTCTGTCCAAGGTCTCAGGTAAGAGCCAGTTAAGTGTAAACATACCCTTTGGCCCGTTTTCCTCTCCTCCTGCAGCAAAGGACCTGATAAGGCGCTGGGGTTTATCAAAATGGGGCTGCAGGGCAACTGCGGACTTGACCTCAATACGATCAAAATCCTTTAAATATTCATTTGCGATCTCCAGCCTCTTTTCAGGATCATCATCCCCATAAAAACAGATGCGGCTGTTAGTAGGGTGATAATACTTGCCATGAAAAGCCTTAAACTGCTCAAAGATGAGGTCCGGAATCTTTTTGGGATCGCCGCCTGAATCAAAACCATATGCGGTATCAGGAAAAAGCGACTGAAAGGAGTGCTCTGATAACAGGGCCTCCGGTGACGAATAAGAGCCCTTCATCTCATTAAATACAACGCCTTTATAAATAAGAGGTTCTTTTATCTTATCAAGCTCATAGTGCCACCCCTCCTGCTGAAGGATAAAAGGTGTAAGTCTGGGGTAAAAAACAGCATCGAGATAGACGTCAATAAGATTATAAAAGTCCTGCAGGTTCTGACTGGCAAGCGGATAGCAGGTTTTGTCCGGATATGTCATGGCATTTAAAAAGGTCTGAAGGGATCCCTTTAATAGCTCTACAAAAGGCTCCTTTACCGGGTACTTTCTGGAACCACAGAGAACAGAGTGTTCAAGGATATGAGGCAGACCGGTGGAATCGGAGGGCGGAGTGCGGAAAGAGATGCCAAAGACCTTGTTTTCATCATCATTTATTAGCGACAGAAGCTCTGCCCCGGTCTTTTTATGGCAGTACAGAAGAGCATTTGTCTTTAGCTCCTGGATCTCCTTTTCCCGTATAAGTTCAAAACCATGGATAACAGACATATAATTCTCCAGAAAAAGTTCAAGTGTTTAATGGGCAGGATCCATAAAAAAGCTTTTCATTTACTCCCTCAAAATCCCTTGGGATTAAAGCTGTTGTAAAGTTTGCATAGCCTCTCTTCCAAGGGAAAGGCGGAATTATTCTCTACAAACCATTATATCTAATCTTCCCTCCGGACTGTTTTAAAATATGTCGGCCTTGCACGGATTATATAACAGGCTAGCATATCAGGACAAATG
The DNA here is from genome assembly GCA_019307745.1 of Deltaproteobacteria bacterium. Taxonomy (GTDB): domain Bacteria; phylum Desulfobacterota; class DSM-4660; order Desulfatiglandales; family HGW-15; genus JAFDJA01. Next base: position 57,011 of record JAFDJA010000001.1, read on the forward strand.
GCAAGCTTTTTTCAGGGCAGGAATATGACTCCAAGCAATCTTAACGGTTATATAATGGTTTGAAAAAAACAGTTGCTCCGCTCCTTTTACTCCCTCAAAATCCCTTGGGTTTAAAGCTGTTGTAAAAATTTGCACAGCATCTCTTCCAAGGGAAAGGCGGATTTATTCTCTATAAACCATTATATCTAATCTTCTATCCCGGCTGTTTCAAAAGATACCGGCCATGCACACATTATATAACAGCCTGGGGTGTTAAAATAAAAGGCCATCTCTGTTCAGATCAGGAATATGACTCAAAATAACCTTAAGGGTTATATAATGGTTTGAAGAGAATAATTACTCCGCTGAATCCTGATTGACTTCTTGGTAACTCTGTGGATTCGCACCAACCCACCATGCAGATCGGATCCCATACAGATAATGGTTTGAAGAAAAAGGGATGGCCGATTCTATCGTCCTGCATTTAATTATATTGTTAATCTCTGTTGTAAAAAATTACAGTTAAAAATTCTCATCATGCATGAAAATTGATGTTTCAGAAGTTCCCCTCTCAAAACAGCGCGGTCCTTTTTTCATTTAACCAGTCAGTGGTGATGACGGATTTTGAAATATCCGAATTATAGACAGGATTGATATTGAAAAACAGGGTCATGATTTCCCCGGTAGCGGCACTATTTCCGGAAGTCTGCCTGATGATCCAGAAACCATTGATAGGTCCTAGATATACCATCCTTAAGAGAAACCGTGGGCCTCCAGCCTAGCCCTTCAAGCCGGGAAACATCAAGGAGTTTCTGGTGCGGCCCGTCTGGTTTTGATCTGTCGAACTCGATCCCTCCATTAAAGCCAACAATATCCCTTATCATCTCAGCAAGCCCTTGAATGGGGATATCCTTTCCAGTCCCCACGTTGATTATGTCCTCCTGGTTATAATTTTCCATGAGAAAGCATACCGCATCGGCCAGGTCCTGTACAAAAAGAAATTCCCTCCTTGGTTCACCTGTGCCCCAGACCATCACCCTGGAAAGGCCTGAGACCTTTGCATCATAAAATTTTCTTATCAAGGCCGGAAGCACATGGGAATTTTCCAGGTGGAAATTATCCCCCGGGCCATAGAGATTGGTAGGCATCAGGGAGATAGCATTAAATCCATACTGCCTGCGATATGCCTGACACATCTTGATCCCTGCGATCTTGGCAATGGCATACCATTCGTTCGTCTTCTCCAGCTCCCCGGTCAACAGGTAGTCTTCCTTCATGGGCTGGGGTGCAAGCCTCGGATAAATGCATGACGAGCCTAAAAACAGGAGTTTTTTTGTATTATTCTTATATGCGGCATCAATTATATTGGCCTGGATCAGCAAATTATCCCTTATAAAATTAACAGGATATCTGTTGTTTGCATGAATTCCCCCAACCCTGGCTGCCGCCAGAAACACATAATCAGGTCTTATCTGTTGAAAAAATCCGTTTACATCTGCCTGACAGGTCAGGTCCAGCTCTTCATGGGTCATGGTTATCAGATTGCTAAACCCATCCTTTTTCAACTTATCAAGAATTGCACTGCCTACAAGGCCGCGATGACCTGCCACATATATCCTGTCCTTTTTATTCATATCCATTGAAGACCCTGTAGCCCTTTCTCATTATTAATGCGTCTCGCTCTGAAAGGCTGTAATCCTCAGCAACCATTTCCTTTACAAGCTCTTTAAAAGAGATCTTAGGAAACCAGCCCAGCTTTTCCCTGGCCTTTGATGGATCACCCAGAAGGGTATCCACTTCCGTGGGTCTGAAATAACGGGGATCTATACGTACAATGATGCTGCCTGTTCTTATCCCATTGGCTGGCGCATCCTCCTTTTTATCTCCTGAAGCAGCATAGGATGGCCTCTTTTCCATGTCAATACTTCTTACCACACCAACCTCGTCGCCTCCACCCCCCTTCCATTCTATTTCAATGCCCACTTCACTTGCGGCAATCTCCACCATCTCTCTGACTGAATGCTGCTCACCAGTGGCAATCACAAAATCTTCCGGCTCATCCTGCTGCATCATAAGCCACTGCATCTCAACAAAATCTTTTGCATGACCCCAGTCGCGCCTGGCATTCAGATTTCCCAAATACAGGCACTCCTGAAGACCGAGCTTTATCCGAGCAATGGCACGGGTTACCTTGCGTGTGACAAAGGTTTCACCCCGGATCGGTGACTCGTGATTAAAAAGTATGCCATTGCAGGCATAAATCCCATAGGCCTCTCGGTAATTAACTGTGATCCAGTATGCATAGAGCTTGGCAACCCCGTAAGGACTGCGAGGGTAAAACGGAGATGTCTCCTTTTGCGGGCTTTCGAGCACCTTTCCAAAAAGCTCACTTGTTGATGCCTGATAGAATCGGGTCTTTTTTTCAAGGTTCAGAATCCTGATTGCCTCCAGGATACGGAGCGTTCCCAGCCCATCAACGTTGGCGGTATATTCCGGAGTTTCAAAGGAGACCTGAACGTGACTCTGTGCGGCCAGATTATATATCTCATGAGGCTGTATCTCCTGGATAATCCTGATAAGGTTGCTGGAATCTGTCAGGTCTCCATAATGAAGTACAAAATGCCGAGATTCTTCATGGGGATCCTGATACAGGTGGTCAATCCGCGCTGTATTAAAAAGAGAGGCTCTTCTCTTTACCCCATGGACCTTATACCCCTTTTTTAAAAGCAATTCGGCCAGATATGCCCCGTCCTGTCCTGTGATACCTGTAATTAATGCCCGTTTCACGGCAATCTCCTTTATAAGAATAAACCAATAGATGGATGGCTCTGAGGCCTAAAAAAAACTTTAATAGCCTCATTTATCTAGCATAGTTTCCAATGAATGCAAATTATTTTTACTGCAGCAATTATGATCAAATCTCTTCTCTTTTAACGGCAGGAAATAGGAGATAATGGTTTAAGACTCTAATATTCCAGCTCAATCTCCTCGCTCAGTCAAACTATACTGACAATATAATCCAACTTCAAAAGATTCTCTGTTAAAATTTGCAGAAGAAACAGGCTGAAATCAGAGGGGCTACCAAGCTGCCATTGATCCCTAAAGGATGGTCGCCATATTAGAAAGGCAGATAAGAGCGGAATTTCCCAGGATGTGGATGGTAATCGGGACCAGGAGCTTTCCTTCAAGTTCATAGGACAAAGTAAACAGGAGGGCTCCCGTGCACTGAACAAAGCCTGCCTCTGGATGTAACGCCAAAAACACGGAATTGCTGATGACAAACGCGGCCAATAAACTCCACTGCCTCAAAAAACCATAGAGGATTCCACGAAAAATAACCTCTTCTGCTATAGGAGCAATAAGGCCCGCCACACAAAAATAGACTATAATCTCAAATGGTCCGTCAGGAGGCCCCGTTCTCAGCATATCAAGGGGATTATATCCCAGAAAAACCAGAATCCCGATGCTGACACAGACAAGCACTCCGAATCCAATTGACCAGACTATTCCCCTTTTTACACCCGATAAAAGATCTCTCTGTCCAAGACCTATAGATGTCAGCCCATCAACATTGAATCTGAAGATAAGAAGCAGAATAACTACCTCTATTCCACGCATTACACCCAGTAAAGACATAACGTGCTGCCCGTTTCTTGAAATCAAAAAGCCCCCGATAAGTTCCACAGGGGCAAGCACAAGAACAGAATAGATGAAAAACCTGATTTTTATACTATGAACCTTCAATCAAAACCTCAAAAAACGGGCAATTTGTACTCTCTTTTCATAACAAATCCTTACTTTGAATCAACATATCCCCCTGGCAGGACATTCAGACCATCCTATATGACGGAACCCAAAAGTCAATCTAGTTATTTTTACCGGAAAACATCAATTCTTAATGATCATATTCGCATTCTTAGAAAAATCATCTCTTAACAATTCGACAAACTCTGTTAACCAAAGGACAATTATTCGACATTTTTTTACCAAATCATGAGTTATGCGGGAATATCATTTCCTCTGAAAAACAATAATATTCCCTGTATAACTGGTTGGTCATATACTGATGTCTCAATTGGCTTATTTCATGCAAGTAAGGAACGAACCCAAATATTAACCGCTAGGTGTTACCAATGAAAACTGAAATGCTGTCAAATAAGGCCTTGGTTGCATAAGTAACAGTATAGCCAATTAAAAAGGAGATGAAATATGAAGAACACGCTTTTATATACGATCACTTTTGCGCTCGCTCTTTTTCTCGCAGCCAGCGGAACTGCAACAGCTGTTGACAATTCGGACCCATCAATGGAGCCGGTCAAGCAGAAACTCGGCATTATCAAATATGACAAGAAAAAGGCATGGGAGGGCTATACCCTGTATGCCCCAAAGCACTTCAACACTACACATATTATGGACATGGACGGACGTCTTATAAATACATGGACCAGTGAGTATGAACCTGGGCAGTCTGTCTATCTACTCGAAAACGGGAACCTTCTACATTGCTGTTTTACCCATAACACATCATTCATTGGTGGCGGCGAAGGTGGGAGGCTAGAAGAATATAACTGGGAAGGAGACATGGTCTGGTCCATGTGGTACTCCGATGAAACCAAGCTTATGCATCATGACATCGAACCGATGCCAAACGGTAATATTCTGGCCATGGTTGTTGAAAAAAAATCAAAAGAGCAGTGCCTGCAGGCTGGTTTCAACCGCGTGCGTGATGACTATCTTTTTCCAGAGTATATTGTGGAGATTGAGAGATTCGGCTCCCAGGGCTATGAAGTTGTATGGGAATGGCATGTATGGGACCACCTTATCCAGGATAATGACTTCTCAAAGGATAACTATGGGATCATTGCTGAGCACCCGGAACTGGTTTCCATCAAATCAAGCGGGCGGAGAGGAGTGAGGGCCTTCTGGAACCATGGAAACTCTATCGACTATAATCCCAAACTTGACCAGATCGCGCTCAATGCCCGATCACAAAACGAATTCTGGGTAATTGATCACTCAACCACAACTGAAGAGGCAAAAGGCCATACCGGAGGAAAATCCGGTAAAGGCGGAGACATTGTTTACAGGTGGGGAAATCCTGCGATGTATGGCGCTGGTACCAGGGCAGACCAGACCCTGTTGATGCAGCACGATTCTCAATGGATATCCGAAGGCCGTCCTGGGGAGGGAAACATGTTGATCTATAACAATGGTAAAGGCCGAGGTTACTCTTCTGTGGTGGAGATCATAACACCGGTCAAAAAAGACGGCAGTTATCCGGAACTCAAACCAGGCGAAGCCCATCTGCCCAAACAGGCTACATGGGAATTTACAACTGATCCTAAAGAGGATATGTACTCTACGGAAATCTCAGGCGCACAGCGCCTTCCCAACGGTAATACCCTTATATGTGCCGGCACAGTTGGTCGTTTTTTGGAAGTCACCCATGACAAAGAGGTTGTCTGGGAATATATAGTTCCCTTTGACGGTGCTGGTCCTCTGAAGCAGGGAGATCTGATTAAGCGCGACTCCAGAGGACACCAAATGAATGCTGTTTTTAAGGTAACCCGTTATTCTCCGGATTATCCCGCATTTAAAGGCAGAGACATGTCCCCTATTGCAGAATCTTTAATGGCACAGTAAAAAATCTTCCCGGGAAAGGGGATAACAGCTTGATCCAGGGCAATAATTACTCCTCTCTTCAGGCTGTTACTCCTCCTTTCCAATTCCTCATATGGGGAGCTTGAACTCGCCATGTGTTGCCGGGTCCACTCTACTGGACATCTCTCTCCTCCTCCCCCCCCTTCCCTCTCACTGCCATGGTCCAGGGGCCTCCTGTTAATCTATATTGGCATCTCTGCTTGATCCCATGATTATCTTTTGCCAGGATTTTCCTTGACTAAAACAACAATGAATGATAGCCAAAAAATCTTCCAAAATTCAAAAACATCTCCCCTGACACAATAGAATTATCCTGGGATTAACAAATTCTTGGATTGTTTAGGAAAGGGGAAGAAGGGTATAATGAGCACAATACAGCCCGAAAGTGAAAAACTAAGACAGGCCGTCAAATGGGTCTCTGATCAGACTCTGGATAATATAAATAACTCTGTTGCCACCCTTATCCAGGAGGCGGCTTTAAAATTTAACCTCTCCCCAAAGGATGAAATTTTCCTGTACACCTTTTATGGAAAAAAACTATAGGAATTCAATCGACAGGACTCTGGACTGAACCTGTGACTACATTTCCTGGAGGGTTCTCTCTTTCATATGGTTAAAAATTGTTTTTGAAAGGCAGACAAAAACCAATAAGCTGACTATAATAACGACCGCTCCCACCACTATGGGTACAAAAAAACCCTGTTGATGTTGCTCATACAGGCCAATATTGATACAGATAACAGCTACAAAATCAACATACCCGGTCAGTAGAAGAAGACAAAAAAACATCGTCAACAGGAAGGCTCGTTTAAATGGAAACGGCAATTGATAGTTCAATTCATTACATCCTTCAATCGAAGATCAAGATAATCAATCTCTTTTTTTACCCTGCTGTCAGACCTGATCTTTTGTGCTATCATTTCTGCTGAATATAATACGGTAGAATGATTGCGATCAATTGACCGGCCTATCTCTTCAAGTGTTGAATCTGTATTTTGCCGGCAGAGGTATATGTAGACATTCCGGGGAAATGTATGGATCTTTTTTCTGGACTTTGATCTGAGCATAGACAGATCAACCTTATAATACTTACACACGATCTTTTCAATATCACCTATTGACAAACATCCATGATCAGGTACAAGGCTGATTACAGCCTCTCTTGCAAGATCAAGATCGATCTTTGCCTTCATGAGTTCTGATCTGGCTTTAAGGAATCTTAGGGCACTCTCTATCTGGCGAACATCACGGCTGATATGCTTGGCAAGGAAATGGACTATCTCATCTGAAAGGACCATTCCCAACTCAATGGATTTTCTTTCTATTATCTTAATCCTGGTCTCTAGATCCGGGGTTCCAAGGGTTCCTATAATTCCGGATGTCAGACGAGATGAAAGCCCCTCAGAAATATTGGGAATATCCTTAGGCAGTAATGGGCTGGTAAAAACAATCTTTTTATTAGCATTCAGCAGGGCATCAAGTGTATGCTCCAGCTCCTGCTGCATTTTCTCCTTACCACTGAAAAAATTCACATCTTCAAGAAGGAGAACATCACAGGATCGACGGTATCTGTTTTTAAACTCTTCTATGCGGTTATTTTTTATGGCAAACACCATCTCATTTACAAAGTCCTCTGCTGTAATATAAAAGGCCCTGGTTTCAGAGTTCTCTTCCAGGATAGCTTGCCCTACGGATTGGGACAGGTGGCTCTTCCCGAGACCGGTTTTAGACAAAAGAAACAGGGAGTTATAAGACATGCCCCCTCTTGTAGCCAGAGCCTTTGATGCTGAATAGGCAAATTCATTACTTTTTCCAACAACAAACCGATCAAAGGTAAATTCCCTTTTAAACCTTCTTTTTCCATTACCACGATGCACATTGGGCAGTGTCAACTGCTTACTGACTTTAAACATATCTGGAACAGGCTTTTTTCTTTCCATTGGATTGACAATAAGGACGAATCTGGCGTCACAATTAATGGTCTTTGAAAGCTTGTCCTGCATGATATTTAAATAATTCTCAGTAATCCAGTTGAGAGCAAACTTGTTTGGGCACTCAAGAATGATCTTATCCTTTTTTTGTTCCAGAAAATTTATAGGGTTGATCCACAGTGAAAAGATTTTTTCAGAAACTTCTTCCTTAATTTGATTCTTTACTTCTTCCCAAGTGGTACCCATCAGAAACTCCCTTAGAAAAAAAAGTCTTATCGAAAGTACGTCGCGCAATTGTTCTGTGGGGATTTATGTAAGAAATTATATTTTATGTCAAAGCGGATTTGAATCATGCATTACTTAGGGCCGGCTTCTTTTTTGACAAAAGATAACGCTTAGATATAACGTGATTTTTCACGAATTATTGTGGAGGATACGGTTAAATAAGAAAAAAGGGATTGTGAGGTTTTTGCTTATAAATTCAAAAACTTCCAAGAATTCTTTCTACTGTGTATAAAAATATCCACAATCTACGATCTTCTGGTTTCTCAATATTTCACCGATTTTCTAATGATTATAAAACATTTCAGTACATTTTCCCCTTTTTAAAATTTCCCGATCTCTGCCGATTTTTGGGTAAGGTTTTTGCAGTGTCCCAAAAAGGCTAGCATCTCAAAGGGATAAAAACTTCTCATTGTTTTTGGTTTCCGTTTCATGTATAAACATATTAATTTTCTGAAAAAAATTATTTTAAAATAAATAAATCAAAAAATGATTACAACAAAAAAAATAAGTATAGCCCTGATGGCTGGGGGCAGCTCAAATGAACGCGAGATCTCTTTGAATAGCGGAGACACCGTATATTGTGCCCTTGACAAAGACAAATACAACATAACACGGTATGATCCCAGGGATGACCTGGAATTGCTATTCGAGCAAAAGGCCAATATTGATTTAGCTCTTATCCTGTTGCATGGAAATCTCGGGGAAGATGGCCGTATTCAGGGCTTTCTTGATACAATAGGGCTTCCTTTTGTAGGGTCAGGAGTTCTCGCAAGTGCCATAGCCTCTGATAAAAAAATTGCCAAACGCATTTATGAAAGTACAGGCCTGAATGTAATTAAGGATACCTTCCTCATCAAGGGTGAAAATTTCGATCCAGCCCTGATTATGGAGAGTCTCGGCCCTTTAACGGTTGTAAAACCTGTTTCTGAGGGATCAAGCCTTGGCATATCTGTCTGTAAAAACAGGGAGGAGCTCGTCAAAGGAATCCACCTGGCATTTCAGTTCAATCCAGAGGTTCTGGTCGAACAATTTATTAAGGGACGAGAGATCTCCTGCTGTGTCATTGGAAATAAAGAACTCACAACCCTTCCCCTTGTTGAGATATTGCCTGATAAGAAATACGATTTTTTTAACTACGAGGCCAAATACACACCAGGGGCCACAAGAGAGATATGCCCTGCAACTATACCAGAAGACATAGCAGAACTGGCCCGGGACTGCGCGAGAAAGGCACACTCCGCTCTAAAATGCACGGTCTGGAGCAGGACCGATATGATTATCAAGGGATCCGAGGTATATATTTTAGAAACAAACACAATCCCAGGCATGACAGAGGCCAGCCTGGTTCCATTATCTGCCAAGGCGGCAGGCATCTCCCTGTCCCAGCTGCTTGATAGACTAATAGATCTTTCGCTTGATCCCTTCCCCGGCTAAATCTCCTCTCCAGGTCCTTCCATAACACAAAGTCTCCTCCTTTGCTCTTGACCTTCCCACACGACCTGAACGGAACTTAAAAGTCCTGCCGATCTCGTTTCCTTGTACTGAAGGACAGGAAGGTTATCCCACACAGCACCATAAGAGTTCCTCGGCTATTCAAAGCCGCTCATCCACCTAATTCAAACTCTTGCAAGAACAAGACATTGTGATCCATCTATAGAGTCTGACACCTTTATCTGCAGGTCTGTGAAAGGCTTTTCATGGGCCCCTTTCCACTCTGCCTTAAACTTGTAAAAAAAACGTTCGGACAGCACTGATAAAGGCCATGTTGCAACTTTTGCCTTAAAAATCCCATAAAAAAAGTTCATACCCTTCATATAGTATATATCCTTCTTGTTTGCACCAACATACGGGCCTATGATGGATTATTGACCACGCCTGACAAAAACCAGCCTTGGCCTGCCCTTCTGAGCTTGCCATAGCCTTTCTTTCTGCATTGATCACACCATGGTGTTATTATTTTTAGAACACATACCATATAAAGTGTAAAGTTCCCTCTGCCAGGATTTTTAGTTTTTAGGATTTCCCTGTGACAACCTTCTTCTTCAAATGTTTCACGTGAAACATTGAGACAGAAGGAAATAAGTTATGTTTCACGTGAAACATTTATTTTACTATGCAAACAAAGACATCTATGTTATCAGCAATCATTGAAATAGAAAAAACTCCGTTATCTTAAAAGGAAGAAAGGCAAAAATTATGGGCCAAGTTATCGCTGTCGCCAACCAGAAGGGTGGAGTTGGAAAAACAACAACTGCCGTAAACCTTTCTGCATCCATTGCTGCATCTGAAAAGAGCTGTCTTTTGATTGATTGTGATCCTCAGGGAAATGCCACAACAGGGTTGGGAGTAAACATTGCGGAGCTTGAATCTGGTCTTTATGACTTTATCCTCAGCCCTGACACAGGAGGGGATGTGATTATGGAGACAGAAATATCCTGTCTTCATCTAATGGGAGCGACCGCCAGCCTCATAGGAGCTGAAGTAGAAATGTTTGTATTAGATGAAAGAGAATACCTCTTGAAAAAAAGGCTGTCCTCTTTAAGAAAAAAATATGATTATATCCTGCTGGATTGTCCTCCTTCATTAAATTTTCTGACAATAAACGCGATGACCGCCTCGGACTGGGTCCTTGTAACTCTTCAATGTGAATATTATGCCCTTGAGGGCCTTACAGAGCTGATGAAGACTATAAGTGCGGTAAAAAAGAAGCTGAATCCCTCCCTTGAATTAGGAGGAATTGTCTTTACAATGCATGATAAGCGAAACAACCTTTCCACCCAGGTAGTGGAGGAGGTTCGAGAACACTTTAAGGACATTGCATTTAATACTATTATTCCGAGAAACGTCAGGTTGAGTGAGGCACCAAGCTATGGGAAACCAATACTCCTCTATGACATAAAATCCAAGGGAGCACAGAAATATCTGGAACTGGCAACAGAACTTTTCGCCAGGGGAGGAAATCATGATTAAACGGCAGGCATTAGGCAAAGGATTATCAGCACTCATTCCAAATGCTGACCAGCAGGAAATCGGCAGTGACGGATATTTCCAATGTCCGATCGAAGACATTCAGCCCAATCCCTATCAGCCCCGATTAAGTTTTTCAGAGCCTGAACTGGAAGAGCTGATACTCTCAATAAGAGAAAACGGAGTAATAACGCCGATCCTGCTTAGCAAGACTGATAATGGGTATCAACTTATAGCTGGCGAAAGACGCTGGAGGGCCGCTCAAAGGGCAGGGCTTGATAGGATTCCTGCCGTTGTCAGGGAGACTACCGCAGTAGAAACGCTGGAGCTGGCACTGATAGAAAATATCCACAGGCAGGACCTAAGTCCAATTGAAGAGGCGCTTGCCTATCAAAGATGGCTTGAGGATATGGGAACGACACAGGAAGTTCTAGCCCGGAAGATGGGAAAGGACCGTTCAACAATAACCAATATGCTTCGACTCTTAAACCTTCCCCGCAATATACAGAAAGATCTGATTGAGGGTCGCTTAACAATGGGACACTCCCGAGTCCTGGCAGGCCTTAAAACATCACAGGAACAGCAGTTGGTCAGAGATAAGATTATCAAAGGGGCTCTTTCTGTGAGGCAGACAGAGGGGCTCGTAAAAAGGTTGCAAGCAAAGGATTCTAACAGCAATAAAAACAAGGAAGGAGCCATTGATTCATACATTCAATCCATAGCGACTAACCTTGAACAATCGTTAGGTACAAGGGTTAAGATCAAGAGGCGCGGGAAAAAAGGCAGCATTAATATCCTTTTCCATTCAGATGAAGAACTGGACAGGCTTATTGAGTGTTTAGGTTAACTGTTTGATATTTCACTAAATTTAAGAGGTTAATATGAAAATAATGGTAATGGACGGTCAGGGTGGAGGTATTGGCGCTACCATTATTAAAGGGCTAAGAAAAGGCCTTGGTGGAAAGTTTGAGATATTGGCTCTTGGAACGAATTCTATTGCCACATCCCAAATGATGAAGGCAGGTGCAAACAGGGGCGCAACAGGAGAGAATGCCATTGTGTATACATGCCCGAAAGTTGATATTATTCTTGGATCTCTTTCAATACTTATGCCCAATGCTATGATGGGAGAGGTGTCTCCAGGTATGTCAGAGGCAGTTTGTTCCAGCAATGCTCACAAAATACTTATCCCTTTAACTCAGGAAAACCTTTCACTGGTGGGTATTGGCAGTGAACCCCTCCCGCACCTTGTTGATGAGGCAATAAAAAAAATCGAGGAGATCTTATAGCCATGTGTGAGGCCTCAGCATATATATTGAAGAATGGTCAGGAAGAGATGTTTCTGGAGAGCATTGACCGTATTGAATCTAGCCATGATCGTATCAAACTTGTCAGTATTTTCGGAGAGGAAAAAAGGGTTAAAGCCAAGGTAAAAACGATTTCGCTTATCGATCATAAGATACTGCTTGAACCTATTGACTAAACGGTCTGCCACACCATTCCTCTTCTGGTATTAAAGCAATTTGATTCAATCTTTGGTCAAGACATTCGGCAGGGAAACAGCCTTAAAGACTCCGGAGCGGCAACCTTTATAACCTGCTGATATAACAAGGATAACGCCCGGACCAGTCGGCTGGCAGTAGAGATTATAAGGTCAAAAAAATAAGGGACATAAAATGGACAAAAAAAGCATAAAAGAGGTTGTCATTAAGGGGAAAAAAGTGCTCATGAGGGCAGATTTTAATGTTCCTTTTGATAAAAACCTGAACATAACTGATGACAATCGAATAAAAGCAGCCATACCAACCATCAGATATATTCTGGATCAGGGTGGTATGCTGATTCTTATGAGCCATCTTGGCAGACCCAAGGGAGAAATCAAAGATGAAATGAGGCTTACTCCTGTAGGACTTCGCATCAGCGAACTGCTTGAACGGCCAGTGAAAAAACTTGATTGCTGCATTGGCCCTGAGGCGGAAGGGGTTGTGGCCAGTATGCGATCAGGCGAGGTGGTTCTCCTTGAGAACCTGCGTTTTCATAAGGAAGAGACAGACAATGATTCGGATTTTGCCAAACAGCTTTCATCCTTTGGCGATCTCTTTGTAAACGACGCGTTCGGGACATGTCACAGGGCACATGCATCCACAGTGGGTGTCACAAGATATCTTGAATCTGTAGCCGGACTCTTGGTGGAAAAAGAGATAAAATATTTTGAAAAAATCAACAGGGCGCCTGAACATCCATTTAACCTTATACTGGGAGGGGCTAAGGTTTCTGACAAGATCCCGGTGATAGAAAACATGCTCCCTAAAGTAGACTTAATTATTATAGGCGGAGCAATGGCCTATACCTTTTTAAAGCAACAAGGAGTTAATATTGGGGCCTCCAGATATGAAGATGAAATGGTCACCGTGGTATCAAGGCTTCAGGGCTTGGCAAAAAACAGAGGCGTAGAGATTCTGCTGCCGGTTGACCATGTTGTGTGTGATGATTTTTTAGAACCTAAAACTATCCGGACCACACAGGGCATAAATATTGAAGAAGGTTTCATGGGTGTGGATATTGGACCCGGGACAGTGGAACTTTTTCTATCCAAGCTCCGGGACGCAAAAACCATTGTGTGGAATGGGCCTATGGGTGTGTTTGAAAAAGACGAATTTGCCTCTGGTACAAAAAACCTTGCCCTTGCTATCGCCGCATCCTCTGCCACCTCTGTAATAGGCGGAGGTGATAGCGCGGCTGCTGCAAAAAAGTTTAATGTGGAAGCAAAAATGTCCCATATCTCAACAGGTGGAGGCGCCTCTTTGGAATATCTGGAAGGTAAGCTTTTGCCAGGAATCGCTGCCCTTGCAGACCGTTAATGGGCTCTGTTAAGCGCCCTTTCCTGTAATAGCCCGCTTATTCAAACCCTTTTAATATACGCCGTCACCATATATGGAGTATTGGGACGTTGTAGTTAGAAAAAGAAATGAATTCCATGTATCATTATACTAATATTACAATTAAACCATATTGACAGACTCAGCAGTGTTCTTTAATTAATCATATACCCTGAATTTTGATAGGTTTAAACTTTTCTATGTTTTTTAAATTAAAGACGTCTGAAGAGATAGTTGAGATCCTCAAAGACTTTGAGCCTTCTGGAGAAGAAACCATCTCTATAGAACATGCCCTTGGAAGGGTCTTGAGCAGGGATATAATCTCCCGGGAAGACCTGCCTGGTTTCAGAAGAGCCACCATGGATGGCTATGCGGTATTTGCCAGAGACAGCTTTGGGGCAACTGAGGCTGTTCCTGCTTTTTTTGAAGTTGCAGGGGAAGTCATGATGGGGAAGAATCCCACAATTTCCTTGCTGCCTGGTCAGGCAATAAAGATCTCCACAGGAGGCATGCTCCCGGAAAACAGTGACAGCGTGGTCATGTTAGAGTATTCTCGCCCCCTTGATGAAAAAACCATTGAAATCTGTCGGGCTGTCTCTCCCCTTGAAAATGTCATTCTACCGGAGGATGATATCTCCAGGGGAGAATGCGTCCTGAAAAAAAGACACCGGCTAAGGCCCCAGGACCTTGGTGTCTTGACCGGCCTTGGCTTTACGGAGGTCGCAGTATTTACACGGCCAAAGGTGGCAATTATCTCCTCAGGGGATGAAGTTGTCCCGATCCACACGGCCCCTGAACCAGGGCAGATTCGCGATATTAATTCATATACCCTAAACGCCTTGTGTCTGAACGCAGGTGCCGAGCCTGTTATGCTTGGTATATGTAATGATAATTTTAACGAACTCAAGGCCATGGTACAACAAGGTCTCTCCATGGCAGACACTGTATGGATTTCGGGTGGTAGCTCTGTCGGAACAAGAGATATGACAATAAAGGTCTTTGAATCTTTTGACAATATGGAAGTCCTTGCCCATGGCATATCTGTGAGTCCTGGAAAACCCACAATCATTGCCAAAATTAATTCCAAGGCTTTTTTCGGCCTGCCTGGACATGTAACATCCGCCCTTGTAATAGCAGAGATCTTCCTTGTTCCATTCCTGACAAGACTTTCCGGGGAGGACCCGTCCTGCCCTTTTGCATGCCAGCATTTAGAGGCAGAACTTGCCCGAAATATCAACTCTTCAAATGGAAGAGATGACTATATCAGAGTGAGGTTGCACCTTAAAGACGGAGGGCTGGTAGCTGAACCGGTTTTCGGAAAATCAGGGCTAATCTCCTCCTTGCTCCACGCCCATGGGCTGCTCCTGATCGATCGTAACACAGAGGGCCTTTATCAAGGACAAAAGGTAAAAGTAAGACTGTTTAGTTCATCCGCTGGTAGGGGTATTGCATGAAAAGAAATGTCTACCTGAAACTGAAAGGTCTTGATGAGGCAAAAAAGTCCTTTTCCTGTTTTCTGGAACACAGAACCCGGACAGAAGAGATCCCGGCTGATGAATCTCTGGGAAGAGTAACGGCTGAACCAATATTTGCAAAGCGCTCATCTCCCGCATACCACAGTGCGGCAATGGACGGCATTGCTGTCCGGGCAGAAAAGACTTACGGGACCACAGAGATCAGTCCATCGACCATGACTCTTGACCGGGACGCGGTGTGGATCAACACGGGACAGGCCATTCCGGAGGGATATGATGCGGTAATTATGATTGAGCAAGTACATCAGCTGGATGACAACACTATTGAGCTCCGCTCTCCAGCCTATCCGTGGCAGCATATAAGAAAGGTGGGGGAGGACATCGTTGCCACCCAGCTTCTTCTCCCGCAGAACCATATGATCCGGCCATATGATATGGGCGCCCTTATCTCTGCGGGCATCCTTGTCCTGAAGGTCAGAAAAAAACCAAAAGTCGCTATTATTCCTTCAGGCTCTGAGCTGGTGCAGCTCAAAGAACTAAAAGATTCTGACCAACTAAAAAACAATCAGATAATCGAATCTAATTCTGCCACTCTTGCGGGTCTTGTGCGAGAATCCCACTCGGAACCTATTGTCTATGATATTGTTCCCGACGAAGAAGATAAACTCCGGGAGATACTGAAAAAGGCGGTCAATTCAAAGGCGGACCTGATAATTATTAATGCTGGTTCCTCCGCTGGAAGTAAGGACTATACCGCAAATATAATAGCAGAACTTGGTGAAGTCTTTGTCCATGGTGTAGCCATGATGCCGGGAAAACCCACCATCCTGGGAGCGATCAAAGGCAAACCTGTTGTGGGAAATCCAGGATATACCGTCTCTTCTGTTCTGTCTTTTGACCAGTTCGTAAGGCCTGTGCTTCACTCCATGCAGGGAGTACCTCCTCCCTGCCCTCAGACTATACAGGTGGTACCATCCAGAAACATCCCATCAAAAATGGGCATAGAGGAGTTCCTCCGTGTCCATATCGGAAAAGTTGGAGACAGGACGGTCGCAACTCCCCTTTCAAGGGGTGCCGGCACCATAACCACCCTTACAAAGGCGGAGGGTATCCTTCGAATTCCAGCCCTTTCAGAAGGAGTGACCCATGAAGAGGAAGTACGGGCAGAAATACTCGTTAATGAAGATGAGATTCTTAATACACTGGTAATCATAGGAAGTCATGATATCACCATAGACATCCTGGCAGACGAGATCAGGAGGAAGGGAAATAACATAAGGATCTCTTCCGGGAATGTCGGGAGTCTCGGAGGACTTCTGGCCCTGGGCAAAGGTCTCTGTCATATGGCGGGCTCCCATCTCCTTGACACGACAACAGGAGAATATAATCTCTCCTATATAAACAGATACCTCAAAGGAGTGGATATAACTATCATCAACCTTGTCATGAGGGATCAGGGCCTGATGGTTGCAAAGGGAAATCCAAAGGGGATAACAGGAATAAACGATCTGAAACGTGATGGCATTACATTTATCAACCGCCAGCCAGGCTCAGGGACAAGAGTGCTTTTTGATTACAGGCTGGAGCAGGCCGGCATTCACCCTGACTCCATTCAAGGGTATCAACATGAAGAGTTTACTCATATGGCTGTTGCAGCGGACGTGAAAAGCAAGGCAGCAGACTGCGGCATGGGCATATTTGCCGCGGCCAAGGCCTTGGACCTGGATTTTATCCCGGTAGTAAAGGAACAGTATGACTTGATCGTCCCCACCAGATTTTTAGATTTATCCAATATCAAAGTACTTCTTGAGACAATAAAGACAAAAAACTTCAAGGATCGGGTCACCGCCTTGGGAGGATATGATCCCGCACACAGCGGTGATTTTGGAAAAAAATTGTGATAATTTTCGCTCCTGCCCGGTCTATCGGTCCAATATCCCCTTAGTTCTCTCCTCCCTGATGCCAATCCAAACCGGCCCCTACCCTGCTGGAACTGGAAATAAACTGATTTATAGTCTCTCTCAGCAGGACGTTGATATCTTTAACATTCAGCTGGGCCCCAGGACTGGACGAGCGGACAACATGCCTCTGAGGCTTTTCAGAAGAGATTTCAAACAAGGAAGAGCTGGGATACTCATGTTTTTGAGCTTTACGGTCCAGGAGGAAACCTAAAGACGAAAACACCTGTCAGGACTATTATAGACCTGTATAGACGAAGGAAAAAGCATGCTCCCTCACACAATATAAGCCAATAAGGGGAAAATAAATTAAAGATCGAACAGGGTTCAAATTATTTATTGCTTCCCTGTTGCGTAATTGCAGACACAAGCACCTCTCACATCATACTGATAGGGGACTAACAAGTTACCTGCTCAAAACAGCCGGGAGCCTTAATGTTTAAAGGCCCTCTGCCCGGTGAAAACCATGGTGACCTGGGGATCTGCCTCGTTACATGCCTGGATAACTTCATAGTCCCGCATGGATCCGCCAGGCTGAACAATTGCGGATATGCCTTCTTTGATGCCGACATCAACACCATCCCTAAAGGGAAAGAAAGCGTCTGAAACCATGGTAGCGCCGATTAACCCGCCTTTTGCCTTTCTTGTATTCTGATCAATCTCATCTAAAAGAGACTGATCCCTTTTCCCCTCTTTTACCTTTAGTTCAAGATCCTTATAGGGAACTCCATGCTTTTGATAACACGCTGTATCGGCATGTTTTGTGTACGCCTTAAAAACTGCTATCTCAGCAACACCTACCCTGTCCTGTTCGCCAGTGCCTATACCCCTGGTTACTCCGTCTTTTACATAGATCACGGAATTTGAGGTGATGCCCTGCTCTACCTGCCAGCCAAAGAGCATATCATCATAGTCATCGTTTGAAGGCCTTCGTTCGATTTCATATCTCTGCCCCTTGAATTCTGAGGAAGCAGGCATGAAATCAGCCGCTGTCTCTATCCTGTTCAGGGGAGACTGCTGGACTATTATCCCCCCGTCTGTAAGGCTCTTAAAATCCACAAACCTTGAATTCCTGTAGTAGGAAAGATCGGCAATACTGTCTATTCGAACAATCCTGAGATTGACACGCTTTGAGAGGGTCTCAACAACGCCCTCTTCATATTCAGGGGCCGCGACAACCTCCAGATAGTTTTCTGAAATCAATTCGGCTGTCTCTGTGTCTATGGGACGGTTAAACACTGCGCATCCCCCAAATGCCGCGATGCGGTCTGCCGTGTTCGCCTTCTGATACGCGTCAAATATAGTGGCCCCATATGCCACCCCGCAAGGATTATTGTGTTTTACAATAACTGATGCCGGACCATCTACCAGATACTTTAATATATTTATGGCATTATCCATATCTGTGAGGTTTGTCTTGCCTGGATGTTTCCCTGCCTGGATCATGTCCTCAGTTGTTATAGCGGAAACAATCCCCTTGTTAGGATCAATAAATCTGCAGTCGCCAAGGACCAGGTTCCCGTTTACTTGCTCATAAAGCGCGGCCTCTTGACCAGGGTTTTCACCATACCGCAGCCCTTTTTCAACCAGTTCACCGGAAGAATCTGCAATCCGCCATGTCCTTTTCTTATACACCAGTCTTTGGTCACCAAATGAGATGGTAATTTCAGGTGGAAAGTTATCATCCATTACAGTACGGTATATCTTCTTAAGGTCAGATCCCATGGTTTCTCTCCTGTTTTTTATGTTTTTCGATGTACGCATAAGCATTATGGTTATGAATGGATTCAAAATTTTCTGATTCCACTGCAAACCAGGTAATGTTCGAATCTGCGTCCAGCTTCTGGGCGATATCCCTGACAATATCTTCAACAAACACAGGATTTTCATAGGCCTTTTCAGTGATAAATTTCTCGTCTTCCCGCTTTAGCACAGAATAGACCTCACTGGATGCGGAATCCTCAACAAGGCGGATAAGGTCCTCTATCCAGATAAATTTTTTAAACCTGACCTGCAAGGTAACCTCTCCCCGTTGATTATGAGCCCCAAAATCACTTATCTCCTTTGAGCATGGGCATAGGGTGCAGATAGGCACACGGATGATGGTCACCAGATCACTTCCGTGATTCACTGATCCCTTGAAAGTACATTTATATTCCATAAGCCCCTCACTCCCTGAGACAGGGGCCTTCTTTCTGATAAAGTAGGCAAAGGTGATCTCCATATGGGCACTCTCTGCATTCAGGCGACTCTTTACCTCCTCCAGGATTTCAGTAAAATTTTGCAATGATATCCTTCTATTATGCTCATTTAAGATTTCAACAAACCGGCTCATATGGGTGCCCTTATAGTATCTGGGCAGGCTTACGTACATATTGATTTTGGCAACTGTCTGCTGCTTCCCCATATTTTTATCAAGAACAGTAATAGGATACAGAATCCCTTTCACCCCTACCTGATCTATATCAATATTTCTATCATCCTTATGATTTTGTATATCTTTCACTTTTGCCTCTTGAAATAAAAATTTTCTCCAAACTTAATTGTCATAGAAAGTAAAGTCAACTAAAAGATCTGTTCTCCATAGATTTGGAAAGGCTTTACCCTAACCACATCCTTTTCAATAAATTGATGTCTGGTTTGTTTTTTTGCAAAGACCTGTTAGCTGCTTCTGAGCGTAATCCGAAAAAGACAAAAAACATAAAAATACAGAAAAAGTTTGACTTTTAGGCTTGCTTTTGGGAGATGAAAGATATATCTAACAGTCTTTCGGGGCGTGGCGCAGTCTGGCAGCGCACCTGCTTTGGGAGCAGGGTGTCGGAGGTTCAAATCCTCTCGCCCCGACCAAAAAAACAAATAAGGCAGCTGTTTGTCGAAACAAAAGAATTTAGAGATGTGACGCTTTTGTGACAGTTGACTTCAATGCGGTTAATCCATTTGAGAGGTTAACCGCTTTCTTTTTGCCCGGCTCAGGTGAACATCTCGCATTGTCATGAACACAATTATTCTTTGTAATAAATTATTTGTTCTCATATTCATCAAATTTAGGCATTTCTCCTGGTTCAAGAGACCAAGAAGCTCTAAACTTCCAGAAAATGTTACTCTCGGGAAGTTGTCCGGGATCATCGTCTAAAGTTCCTGCTGGAACCACAACTTCATTTCTTTTTGTTGTATGTGGTAATGGAGAACCACAAGTTTTACAGAAACAAGTTGCAAAACCTCTTGCTTCATTTAAATCATATCTGACTACATTTTCATCCCCCGAAATCCAACTAAAATGCTCAGGTAAGATAAAAATATTCGAAGCATGAGCGCTGCCAGTTGCTTTCCTGCATCTTGAACAATGGCAATATCTGAACATTAGTAATGGTGTTTCAATTTTAAAAGTAACCTTACCACATAGACAGCTGCCACTTACACTTTTTTTATCCATTTAAATCTCCAATGATTCACGTCACAGGCACATGTATAGCGGCAATGAAATCTCTGTTCCTGTTAATGCGAAAGTTTGTGGCCCGCCGTCAAAACGCAAGAATTCTTTTATAGAAATTGGGCCTGCATTTAACCGCTCTTGAATTTATTTGTTATTAATAAAACGATTTTGAAAGGTCAAGATTTATTATTAAGAAGAAAGAGCGAAGAAAGAAAAGCAGAAAAAAAGCGTAGAAAACTCTTTAAATTTGAGATGAAGCCTAAGCGTAATCGCTTCTATTTATCTCAGTACCATCAAAGTCGATGATAATAAGAATGATATCTTAAACCAGCATCTATTCTTTAAAACCGGGAACGGGATAGCTTCTCATATAATATATTTTATGTTGTATTTTCAGATTGAAACGATCCTTTCTATTATAGGTAATTAATTGGTTTGATTTGTGAAAAAGAAACTCTTACAATATGAAAGTATTCAATAATTTTAAATGCCCTTGAAGGGACGAATAACTCAGCGTCTAATAAAGAAAGATGTCTTAAGGAAAGGCAAAAAAGCTTTTACGTCTGAACACATAGATAGCAAAAGGAGGTCTTAAATGGATATTCAGCGATCACCAGTTACACTTGCAGGTCGATCAGCGCCATATGCAAAAGGAACTAGAGTAGTAGGGAACAAGGGTTATGTTTGGCTTAGCGGCTGCCTGGGAGAAGATATCAATACAGGGAAGGTTCCAGAGAAAGCAGGAGAACAGGCTACTCTGGCAATGAATAATATTAAAACGAGATTAGAAGAGTCCGGTTCATCTCTAAAAAACATCGTGCATATATGGCAGCATCAGAAGGGACTCTTTCCTCATGGGCTGGCTAATGACCCGTCACACGATGAGATCAGAGATGCGATAGACGCTTTTTGGCGAACAAACTGCCCGGAATTTCAAAGGGGAAATAATCCGCCGGCATCTACCTTTCTCGGGGTGACAGCCTTAGCTCAACCGGCTTACCTTATAGAAATAACCGTTGTGGCCGCAATTGAAGAGTAAATCAATTTTTTCCGGTTTAACAAGTTAAAGTTCGGAGGATTAAAACCTCTAGCTAGGACAATTTTTCTGGCTCAAATCAAAGGAACAGGAGAACGCTTGGGGTTTCTTCTTTTATTGAAAAGTAGCCTTCTGTCTCTATGCATTCGTATCTTTTAACCTAAAATAACACAAAAATTCCGCCATATTTCCCCGACCTAGAACACAACGCAAAAACAAAAAAGCATATAAAAACAGGGGGTTAAACCTTAAAGGCATAAAGCCCCATCGTATTCGAAGGAATACAATCGTAAAAAAAATTCTTGCTATAATGGGTGTAAATTTGATATAATTTTTTATCTTAGGAAAGGGCCTGCCATTACATTAAGAAGTGTGGCAAAAAACACTAAAACACAAGAGGTTTCAAAGGAGAAGAAAAAATGGAAAACAGTCCTCTAGTTTACAACTATATGGAATATCGATTGTTTTTACAGGATATGTATGATTATCAAAAGAAAAATCAGAAAAAATTCTCTTACAGATTTTTTTCAGCAAAAGCTGGCTTTTCATCACCCAATTTTTTAAAACTTGTTATTCTGGGGCTGAGGAACCTTACTAATGAAAGCGTAGCCAAGATCTCAAAAGGCTTTGAACTTAAAAAATGGGAGAGAGAATTTTTTGAGAGCCTTGTTTTCATGAATCAGGCCAAGTCACATGACGAGAAAAACCACTATTATTTGAAAATGACGGAAGCCAAGGGCTATATGAAGATCCATAAACTTGAAAAAGCCAGCTACGACTATTTTTCACAATGGTACCATCCTGTAATCAGGGAACTTATATCCTTTGGTAGCCGCAAATATGCACCGGACGAGATAGCCGTTATGGTTAATCCCCCTATATCCCCGAAGCAGGCCAAAAAATCCTTAAAATTGCTCCAGGAACTAAACCTTATCAAGAAAGACGGAAAGGGGCGCTGGAAAAAATGCGATAAGGTTGTAAGCACTGGTCCTGAAGTAAAATCTATTATCCTTGGAAATTACCATAAAGAGATTATCCAGTTGGCATCAGAAGCTATTGATAGATTTAGCTCAGAAGATCGAGATATCAGCGGACTCACCCTGAGTGTAAAAAGAGATGCTCTGCCCAAAATAAAAGAAAAAATTGCCAGGTTCAGGGAAGAACTCCTTGAACTTACCTATGATGAAAAAGATGCCAATCAGGTCATACAGGTCAGTATTCAGGCCTTTCCTTTAATAAAACAGCCAAAATAAGGCTTTTCTGACAACAGAAGGGGCACAGGATCGATTTAAATCTAACCCTGTGCCCTCTTTTTTTCTGTTTTTGAAAAAGCCGTTATGGGCTGGTAAAAGATTGTCGTGAGAAACATATTTAACTGGATAAAAAGCTCTGCCTTATATACAACCCCAAAGGGTGTCCCCTTTTTCAGTTTACAATAAAAAGAATGGCTGTCTGTTCTGTTAAATATCAACCAATCTTACCAGAAATTAAGCCGGATGTTTTTCTCCTCGGAAAGCTCCAGGTGCCTTATCTAACCAGAGCCTCTCCAGCCCGGAGATGAGAAGGCAAGATGCGGAGAAAAGCCCCCCGTGTCGCAGGAGATAACAATCGTCTCGAGAGATCTATCCAGTAAAGGCATATCTCCTCCATGGGACTGAGAATAAAACCAGGAGATATGCCGCCGTTCTAGGAGGAAGGAACGGAGAGTAATGCCAGTTGCCTTCTGACACCTAATCTGCTTTAATGCTACCGATTTAAATTCTCTGAAGATATATGTGAAAGGAAAGTCTCAAGATGTTGCAGAATATCCTATTGTGTCTCTCTGGTTTTGGTCTCCTCTATTATGGGGCGGAATGGTTGGTTAAGGGCTCTTCAAATCTGGCAAAGAGCCTTAAAATAACCCCGGTAGTAATCGGCTTGACAGTGGTAGCCTTTGGTACGTCTGCACCGGAACTGGTTGTGAGCCTTATATCTTCAATACAGAATAAGAGTATGCTGGCAGTGGGAAACGTGGTAGGCAGCAACATCTGCAATCTTGCCCTTGTGCTGGGTGTCTCTGCCCTTTTTTATCCTATATCAAGTAAGAGAACCGTGGTTACGCGTGACATGCCAATTATGCTTGGGATTTCACTGTTTCTCCTCTTTCTCTCGGCCAACTCAATAATTTCAAGGATCGAGGGCGCAACTCTTTTCCTGTGCATAATCCTCTATACAGTTTTCAATTACCGTATAGCCTTAAGGGAGATAGTTGAGGGGTTCAATACTACATCTGTAGTCTTTACATCAGAATTGAAACATCTTGGGGATATTGCATCAAGACCTAAGCAGATATCTCTGATTCTGACAGGCATCGTTGGCGTGGTTCTTGGTGCCGAGCTTGTTGTGGGTTCCGCAGAAAATATAATGCGCTTTTTTGGTGTAAGTGAAAAATTTATTGGTCTTACGATTGTTGCCTTCGGAACCTCCGTTCCAGAGCTTGCAACCTCTGTGGTTGCAGCTGTTCGAAAAGAGATGGATATCAGCTTGGGTAATCTTGTTGGCAGTAATGTCTTTAATATTCTGAGTGTACTGGGTCTCGCTTCTCTGGTAAGACCTATCACTATTGTCGGTGGATTCTTTGAAGGTGGTCTGATCATAGACTATTCAGTGATGATAGGTATCAGCTTGCTCACATGGGTTCTGATGCTCAAAGACAACACCATAAAGCGACGGGATGGCGCCCTGCTGCTGGGGTGTTATGTTGGATATCTGGGATATCTGATTGTGAAGGCATGAAGAAACTAGTCACATGTCCAAACTTCAGAAAAAAGAAGGCTGAGGTCAGACCGACAGAAAAGTTCACAAACCAAAGTAGGTTGGTTAGAGCGAATTATCCCTGTTGGGTTTTTCTGAAAGTTCAGACAGAAATAGATAGAACAACGCGAGAATAACTTCACCTGAGGCTCAACCCAACCTGTGAACCGTGAACCGAAAACAGGTGACGGGAAGAAAGGAAGATGGGCCTATGAAAACAGCTCCCATTAACAAAGATCTCCTAATCTCATATTTGTCAGGTTCCATGTTTGAGGGAAACGTAATAGTCTCTCAGACCGTTGACTCAACAAACCGGGCGTTGAAAAGGCTTGCCTCAGAGGGCGCACCTCATGGTACTGTTCTTGTTACGGAGGAACAGACAGCAGGCAGGGGCAGGCTTGACAGAAAATGGACCTCCTCCCCGGGAACAAACCTGCTCTTCTCTGTGCTGCTCAGACCTGAAATGAAAGCGGATCAAGTGTTTGTACTTACAATGATCATGGCGCTTGCCGCGGTAGATGGAGTAAAACAGGCCTGCTCCCTTAGTGCACGGATCAAATGGCCCAATGATATATATGTCGATAACAGGAAGCTTGCGGGAATACTTACCGAGTTCTCTGTTAAAAATAAAAAACTTGTCTACGTAATAACAGGCTTGGGGCTTAATGTGAACTGGTGCCCGGAGGATAGGCAAGGGATGCGTTATCCATGCACAAGTATACTTAAGCGGATAGGCAAAAAAATAGACAGGACCGAGCTGCTAGCATCCATCCTGCAAAATCTTGACGCGGATTACAAAAAATTTTTTTTCGAAAAGAAAGAGGCTCTTTATAAAAGATGGAATAGCCTCTCCTGCATAACAGGAAAACAGGTAGTAATAAAATCTAATGAACAGACCATAGAAGGAGAGGTATTAAAAATAGGCATAGATGGCAGCCTTATAATAAAAACTTCGGACAACCAGGAACAAAAAATACTATGCGGGGATCTGTCCTTAAGTCTTGTATAAAAGCACACCCGTTTTTATAATAACAAAATAAAATACTAACAAAATTCCAACAAATTTTTCCAACCGGTTGGCCTTTCTTGAAACATCTATCCAGGATCTCTCGGCCCTTCAAGCCTATACTCAAAAACCAACACCGTCTTTTAAAAGCCAGAGCTATAATCTAACGACTGACAGCGCTTAATGAACAGTTCTCCTACCTGTAAGCCGCCTCTTCCTTAAGTGCCCTTGACATAAGCTCCTTTACCGCCACTCGTGGATCTTTCCCGTTATAAAGGACCTCATAGGTCTGATTCACAAGAGGCATATCAACCCCCATCTTTTTTGCCAGTTCATAGGCGGAAAGGGTTGTTTTGACACCTTCTGCTACCATGTTCATGCTTCCTACAATCTCATCAAGGGACAATCCCTGACCAAGCTTGAATCCAACGGTCCTGTTCCGGCTAAGATCCCCTGTGCAGGTCAACACAAGATCTCCCATTCCAGCAAGTCCTGCAAAGGTCATGGGCTCTGCGCCCATTTTTACCCCAAGCCTTGTTATCTCGGCAAGACCTCGGGTAATCAGGGCCGCCCTGGCATTAAGACCATAATTTAGACCATCAGCAGCTCCTGCCGCAATAGCAATAACATTCTTTAAGGCCCCGCAGAGTTCAACGCCTACAAGATCATCACTTGTGTATACCCGAAAAAAGGGAGTATTATAGATCTGTTGAAGCCTTTCTGCAAGGCTGATATCTGGGCATGCAACCGTTATTGCTGTAGGCATCTTTCTGACAACCTCTTTGGCAAAGCTTGGGCCGGCCAGACAGGCAAATCTACTCATATGGTCTTTAGATAAGATCTCTTCCGCGACCTCAGACATTATCTTTAAAGAGTTGTTTTCAATCCCCTTGGTTGCAGAAACAACAGGTATATCAGAAGAGAGATATGGTTTCATCTCCATTAAAACAGTCCTGTAAAATTGAGAAGGGACAACCATCATGATCAGGTCTTTCCGGTACAGGGCCTTCTCAAAACTCCTCACAGGATTAAGGTGATGACATAATTCTACATCAGGCAAAAAGGTGCGATTTATATGTTCATCTTTAATCTGATTATAAACCTCCTCCTCTCTTACCCACAGATCCACCTTGTAACCCTTTTCCGCCAACAGGTTAGCTAGGGCCGTGCCCCAACTGCCTGCCCCAATTGCCGCAACCCTAACAGTCTCTCTTTCTGCCATGGAATCTATATTCTCCGTTTTTGGAACATGAACTCTTCTTCTGCCATTATAATCCTTTCCTATCGCAAAATACAAAGCTAATGCAACAAAAAATAAAGCAACTCCCTCTTTCCCGGGTTTGCCGCTTACAAAACTGTGAATAAAAAGCCTTGAAACCGAAAACTTATAGCGCCTTTATTGTTTAATAAGGTCCTATAGCTGTTTACATGCGGAAGATGGAACCCTTCTGGTCGAACTGCCCTTGCCCTGTTCCTTTATTAGGGATTGACTAAATCCTTCCTTTTCCATATATATCGTCTGTTAAAAAAATTGGGCTTGGCCCCTGTTTTTAGACCCTAAAAAAATTCTGTGTTTCATATATAACATCGAACCCTTATTAATTTCAAGCAAGGAGATATCATGATAGAGGCGTTATCTGCGACCGGTTTTATGCTTGCCCTGGGAGCATTCTGCGGTCTGGTTCTAAGTGCCGCTTCGCGAATATTTTATGTATATGAAGATCCCCGCATAGAAGAAGCAGAAGACTGCTTTGCAGGGGCAAATTGCGGCGGATGCGGATATGCGGGATGCTATTCTGCTGCTGTTGCCGTGGTAAACGGTAAGGCAGCACCAAAGGTCTGTATAGCAGGTGGAACAGACTCTGCCATTGATACCGCAAAAGTTATGGGAATGGACGTAGGCGTTGCGGAACCTCCCTCTTCTTATATCCCTTGCTCTGGCGGGGACAGGGCTGAAGTAAAATATCTATACCAGGGAGCTAACTCCTGCCGCGCACAGACAATGCTGTATGGTGGGCAGCGGAAATGCGAAGTAGGCTGCCTTGGACTGTGTGATTGCGTTAAGGCATGCTATTTTAATGCGATACGGCTTGGCCCCATGGGACTTCCTGTAATTGATGAAGCGCGATGTGTGGGGTGCGGGGCATGCGAGCGCGCCTGCCCCAAAGACCTTATACAGGTAAAAACCCAATCAGAAAGGCTTCTCCAATTTAACTCTCTGGGTGACTGCCTTGCTCCATGCAGACAGACCTGCCCTGCTGAGATTAACATTCCCCTTTACGTCTCTCAAATCAAAAACGGAGATTATAAAGGCGCGATCCACACCATCCGAGAAAGAAATCCCTTCCTTTTATCTTGTGGTCGTGTCTGTCCTCATCCCTGCGAAATAAACTGCCGCCGGGGAATAACAGATGAACCCATATCAATAAATCAGCTAAAACGCTTTGTGGCGGATCTGGAATTAAATTCCGGAGAAAGGTTTCCCATCTCTGTTGCCCCGTCGACCGGAAAAAGGGTGGCCGTTGTTGGTGGCGGTCCTGCGGGGATAAGTTGCGCTTACTTTTTGAAAAGGCTTGGACATGATGTAACAATATATGAGGCAATGCCAAAGCTTGGAGGGATGCTCCGTTATGGAATCCCCGAATACCGTCTGCCAAAGAGAACTCTGGATTGGGAAATTGAAGGTATCCTGAATCTTGGAATTGAACACCATGTAAACACCAGGTACGGTGAAGACTTTGATCTTACTGCCCTGATAGAAAAAAAATATGATGCTATCTTTATGGGCATTGGCGCATGGAAAGACTCCTCAATGAGAGCAGAGGGAGAAGACCTCGACGGATGCTATTCTGGCATAGATTTTCTTTCCAGGCTGGCAAACGGAGAAGGCATTCCCGTAGGTAGGGCCGCGGCTGTTATAGGAGGAGGCAATACCGCGATTGATTGCACCAGAAACCTTCTTAGAAAAGGCTGTGACAATGTCTCCCTTGTCTACAGAAGGACCCGAAACGAGATGCCTGCAAACATTGTGGAAATTATAGCGGCAGAAGAAGAGGGAGTTAATATGATGTTCCTTGCCGCGCCAATACGTGTCAGAGGAGAAAATAATGGCAAGGTGACACAGCTTGAGTGTCAAAAAATGAAGCTTGGTGAGCCAGACAAGAGCGGAAGATGTCGCCCCGTTCCCATCGAAGGTTCTGAGGAGCTACTTCCCGTTGATATGGTCATATCCGCAATAGGACAATCATCAACGATTAATGACCTGAAAGAGACAGCAAAGGATAAGCTTAAAGAGCTGGAAACAACCAGATGGAACACCTTTGATGTAAATCCTGGGACACTACAGACAAATATACCCTTCCTGTTTGCCGCTGGTGATGCCGCCACCGGACCAGACCTTGTTGTGTCAGCGATAGGTGGAGGCAGAAGAGCTGCCCGGTCCATACATCAATATCTAAATGGTCAGGAGGTAAAGATTGAAAAAAATGAACTGCTTGGAAAACAACTAATACCAATCACTCTGTTTGAAAAAATAGATGAGATTATAAAAAAGCCGAGATGCGGGATGGAAGAGCTCTCTGTTACGGATCGCGTCAAGTCTTTTGATGAGGTAGATTTGGTTATTACAGAAGCGATGGCAAAAAATGAAAGCGACAGGTGTCTTTTCTGCTGTCTTACCTGCTATAATAAGGATGAAAAAAAGGAGACCAGAGCTGCCTGAATCACTCTTAAGCTGCCTCTGTTTGTATTATACCTAATATGATTGTTCAAAGACCCTGGCATAAACTGCTTCGGCCTTTTTGTTAAAAGCCATGTTTTTTAAAACCATGGCTCCTGGTTGTTCGAAAGAAGTCAAAACAACTCTTTCAGTTAAGCTCAGATTATGGCTTTTCAACAGTTAAGATGAAAGGCATAAACCTGTTTAACAATATCTCCCCGGTTCTTATTAAAAGGGGATTTCGTCCTTTTCATAGGCGTCTAAAGGTGGCGGTTCCTGATTTTTATCCGGGGCAGACCCCTGTTTTTCGCCTGAACCCAAAAGCTTCCATGCCTGTAGAGAGTTGAAATAGACAGTTTCGCCTTTGGGATTAATCCACTTCCTGCCCTTTAAGTTAAAAAAAATATCAACTTCCTGTCCTGCTTCA
>JAFDJA010000307.1 GCA_019307745.1 Deltaproteobacteria bacterium
CATCAAAAATATTGTTTACACCGCCAAATATCTTCAGGAATTTGTATTCGTATGACAATTTTGCTTCAACCACTATGTAGTCATCCAGTTTTTCGTACTCAGTGTTCGTCTGGTCATTTCCGTCAAATCTGGACCCGACCCATGTGCCTGTCATGGAAAGCAGAAGCGGATCCATGGTCTGCCATTCTAAGCCAAGGCTTCCTTTGTGCTTGGGAACCAATGGAATATATGTATCGCTACCGTCAAACTTTGCACTTATATAACTGTAATTTCCCCAAATAAAGAGATACTCCGTCGGATAGAATTTGACATCAATCTCGATGCCTCGCCTGATCGTTTCCTCATCATAATTACGGTTTATGCCTGGACCTGGGACTGATATTTCCCCATAATAGATCTCATCTTCGATCTTTATCTGAAAAAACGTCATGGAAGCCTCCATGAGATCATCGATACGATGGCGCGCGCCAATATCCAAATGCCGGCCCTTCTGAGGATGAAGGTCGGGATCAGCCTCAGCCAGTTCATCCACGTTTGGGTTTCGATAACTTTTTGCATAGCTTACAAAAAAAGTCGTATCGCTATCCAAAAGATAGGTTAATCCAGCATCAAAGGCCCTGTTTTTCCAAATTTCTTCAGAAGTGTTACCACGAACCCAGGCAGGAGGAAGAAGCAGAAAGGGGGGAGGCGGACTGGGATTGGGAATAGTCTCAGATTCATATTTGTCATCTCGAAACCGTCCCTTGTACCTGGATTTTCGGTACCCTGCATTCAGGATAAGGTCGTTGGTCAGATTCCATTCATTGCTCAGAAACCAGTCAAGCATTTCCACATCACTGTTTTTTCTTATATCCTTGGATAATTCTTCACGTTCATATTCTGTTTTAAAGTAATCAACGCCACATTGAAATCCATGCTCCAGCCCGCCGATACTGTATGTAACGCTATAGCCCGGATTCAGTTGATACGTTTCTTCATCAATAGTGTCGGTCTGTTCTTCTTTGCTCAGCAATGGATTAAAACCCATAATGTATGGATTGTCCCGCGTGCGATATGCCCCTTGCACGTTAAAGACACCCCATTTTTCAAAATCAACCTCCGCCCCCACCGAATATCTCTCGTCAGTGGTCTGGCCAGAATCATTCGGCCAATATGTTTTAGTTCGGTTATTATTCGAATCAGCATCCTCCTTGCTCACAGGGCCGGGCAGGCCGTAAGAGTCATCATGAACAGACGCTCCCAGTGACAACGTGACATATTCGCCCACATCATACCCCAACTGCAGGCCGGCATCTTTTTTTCGCAGGTACCCGTTATCCCGGTATCCATCCGAGCTGTAGTAATCAGCGTTCACGTTAAATCTGAGGCCACGCGTCCTTCCCGAAAAAGAAGCACGGCCGTCATATGTATCATAACTGCCATACGAATTGTAAAGCATGAGTTCAGGTTTTCCTTCCCCCTTTTTTGTTATAATATTCACAACACCGCCCACAGCCCCGTCCCCGTACAGTACTGATCCGGCGCCTCGAACCACTTCAATGCGCTCGATCTGATTCAGGGGGACAGTGGAAAAATCAGCCCCCGCGAGATCAGGAGAATTAAGCCTTATTCCATCTACCATGATAATGACATTGCTGGTAAAGGTATCACCCATACCGCGGATATCAATGCCCGCCTTCTTGTCGCTTCCAAAATGACTACGCAGATTCAAATTGGCTTCCCTGGCCAGGAGGTCCACCACATTGTTACTGGATGCCTGTTCAATGTCGTCACTGGTTATCACAGTCACGTTCTTCGGGACTGTCCGAATCTGATCTTCCCGCCTTGTTGCTGTTACAACCACTTCATCCATTTCAAAACGAGGCAAATCCCCCTGGATCTTACTTTTACTTTCCTCTTCAGCAAAAGAATTATTTACTGCGTTATCTTGCGAATTTGAAACGGGATCTGCTGCAGATACATAATTCGCCGCCTTTACAAAAATTAGAAACAGAACATAAATAACTATAGATATCTTCTGCATATTTTTATCTGTAAATGGATATCTTTAGTAAAGAATCCGGGTCCTGTCGAAGATCCCGCTATTCGGGGAGGGCCCGGCATTGGTTTCACCCCGCAGGGGTGTACATGGACACACGGTCTTCATAAGTGATCTAAAGTGTC
>JAFDJA010000308.1 GCA_019307745.1 Deltaproteobacteria bacterium
TGCCCTGGGCCTGCCCACATTACCTTCCAGAGAAGCCATCAGAGCTGTTGACTCTCCGCAGACAAACGCACCCGCTCCAGTGGATATCTTGATACGAAAAGAGAAATCGGTTCCCGCTATGTTCTCCCCAAGCAGCCCGTAAGATTCCGCCTGCTTAATGGCCGTCACCAGACGCTTAACGGCCAAGGGGTATTCATTACGGACATAAATAAAACCCTGACCGGAACCTATAGCCACAGCCGCAATCAGCATCCCCTCAAGAACACTGTGCGGATCACCTTCCAGTATGCTTCTGTCCATATAAGCACCCGGGTCTCCCTCATCCGCATTACAGATAATAAACCGGTCCCCATGTTTCTTTGCACAGGTTTCCCACTTGATTCCTGCCGGAAAACCGCCACCCCCGCGGCCTCTTAACCCGGATTCTTTGACAGTCCTGATGATTTGGGCAGGATCCATCTCGTGAAGCGCCTGAACAAAGGCTGAATACCCCCCCCTGGCAATGTACTCCTCTATGCTGCCAGGATCGATATATCCGCAATTACGCAGGGCAATCTTCACCTGTTTACTGTAAAAAGGAATATCTTCCAGAAAAGGAATCCCTTTCAACTGCTCTGTTTTGGCGAGAGGATTCGGGATATTATCTTCCAATACACATCGGGGGTCACGCATCTGCCCCAGAATCAACTTCTTTTTGAAATGTCCCTGCTGATAATCTTCGATGGCTTCAAGAATTTTATCTTCTGTAATATTTTTATAAATCACCCTAGGTTTGCCGCTTTGGAGTATTTCAACCAGAGGTTCAACTTCGCAAAAACCGATACATCCGGTTTGGCTGACCTGAATACCGTTACCCCCCGGAAATCTTTTCAGCGCCTTCTCGTAAGACGCCTGAGCACCTGCTGCAATGCCGCACGATGCCATTCCGACGTTAACCTTGATGCTGTCAGGGGTGTACAATTTTTTGCTGTACAGTTGGCTTATTTTTTCTAAGTCTTTCACAGACTGGATTTTCATGGTGCCATGCCTCGTATGATTTTTAAGTGTTCGTTGCCCTGTGTCTTTTGGCAAACTCTGACAAGTTCCAAAGATATTTTTTAGTCATATTGGTTCAGAATCTTCCCCACAGCATCAGAAGAGATTCGACCATGGATGTCTTCATTAATCCTGACAACCGGTCCGAGACTGCAGCAACCAATACACCGGACAGATTCAAGGGTAAACCGCCTGTCCTCAGTAGTTTCCCCGTCGTGTATGCAAAGAGATTCCTCAATCCTCTCACGCACCCTTTCACCGCCTCTAACATGACAGGCAGTGCCCAGACAGATTGAAATAATGTTTTTGCCCCTAGGCTCAAGGCTGAAAGTGCTGTAAAATGTTGCAACCCCATAAATCTGACTCAACGTAATCCCTAATTTTTCAGAAACATAGGTCAGTGTCGGAGGGGGGAGGTAGTTGAATTTCCTTTGAATTGCCTGAAGTATCATAATCAGGTTTTCTTTATCACTTTCAAACTCTTCCCCGATTATCCTGTCAAGCTCCGTATCATCGATTTTAACAGCTTCGCCGCCGATTAGCGGATTTGCCTCGCTCATCTGCTCATCTCCCAACTAATTAAATGTTGTAATTGTGTAGCCGCAGACCGCAGCAACGGACAACGGGCAACTAACATATTTAAGCAACGACAGCCTGTTGGACAACAGGACAGTTTTCAACACAGGCGCCACACGAGGTGCAAAGTTCCATGTTAATACTGCGAGCGCGCTTTCTGACCTTTACCTTGAAATTCCCTTTAGAGCCTTCGACAGCTTCAAGATCAGCATAAGTGATCAGTTCAATGTTTAAATGCCGGCCGACCTCGACCAGTATAGGAGAGATAATTCACATCGCGCAGTCATTAGTGGGAAACGTCTTGTCCAACTGCGACATCACGCCTCCGATAGACGGGGATTTTTCCAGAAGATAGACATAATATCCGGAATTGGCCAAGTCCAAAGCGGATTGCATACCGGCAATCCCACCGCCCATAACCAATACCGATCCAATTACCTTTTCAGACATCTTTTCATTCTCCTGATAATAAATATATTTTAAAAAATTAAGATTTTCAACTAAAGGGGACCAGCTTTTTTAACTGCTGAAAATAGGCTTGTCAATAAAA
>JAFDJA010000309.1 GCA_019307745.1 Deltaproteobacteria bacterium
CAGATGGGACAGAGTTTCGGCTTACGCCATTAGCCATCCCGGAAACCGGTTCAACCAAAGGCAAAAAAGAAATGTACCGGGCCTTAAGTTGTTTTAAAAATCTGTATACCTGAATGGGGGATTGAACATTACCCTCATTCACCACACAAAGCACTTCGCATAAAACCCGGTGCTTCAGCAGAAGTTTGTACCCGCGCACGGTTTGCTTGAATGCAGATTTTTGATCTCCGGTTAAACGGTAACGATCATGAAATTCCTGTGGGCCATCAATGCTTATTCCTACAGCAAAGCCCTCAGCGGCTAGAAAACGGCACCATGCGTCATCCAGAAGTGTGCCATTAGTCTGTAATCCGTTTGCGATGCGACGGTTTAAAGGCTGATGCTTTCGTTGAAGGTCTACAATCTTGCGAAAATAATCCAGTCCCAGGAGGGTAGGCTCTCCGCCATGCCAGGAAAAGCTTATCACCGGTTCAGTTGAAGCCTCAATATGCTGGACAATGTACTCCTCCAGAATATCATCAGGCATTCGAAATGACTCTCCCTCAGGATAAATATCTTTTTTCTTAAGGTAATAACAATATTGACATTTCAGATTGCACGTTGGGCCAACCGGTTTGGCAAAAACCTGAAATTCACGGCTTGGTTCAGTCATTTTCCCGTCTCATCAATGGAATGTTTTTTTTTGAGTATCTGACAACTCGTATTACTCTAAGCCCAGATTATGATAATAAAAGAGCATTCAGAATGCCCTAAGATGAAATCACTATAAATATTAAGGATTTATTATAGCCCAGAGCCTTCTTTCTTTCTCCGTGGATTATAATGGTATTTCTCCCCCCTGCCAGCCTGATTTTTCAATTAGCGTGTTTTAAGGGGTCTTTTGTCCAGACGGCTAAGACCGAATGAAATAAGGAGAATCTTGTCCCCATCCATCCGTGTTTGTCGACCAAGGTTGACGGTTGCATAAATAATATTGTCAACCTATTGTCAACCTTTAAGAAATTTAATTGTCAACTATATGGCTGATCATTGGTGCTATGACTGGGCTGAGGTTTTCAGTTTTTATAACAATCTCAGGGTGTGTTTTTTGAAAAACACGAAATATTTCATCTGTAAATCCCTGGCCGATAGATTTAACATCCTTAAAATCAAGGGTGATTTCCTGGAACTTATCAAGGCCTATAAGCAGCCTTTTGGCCTCTGATCTGGAGATATAATTCCGATAAAAAAGCTTTACCATTGCCCTTGTCTTTTCAAATCTGAAATCAAATTCTTCAGGCGCATACTGTGCGAACAGGCGAGCAAGACGCTTTTTTGAACGCCTGCTGATATTAAACCTGGCCTCTGTGCCTTTTATATATCTCACCTCCTCAACAAATATATCTTTTTGGGGATTATCAAACAACAATCTGATTTTGTGTGACCTGAAAAGCATTTTATCTGCAGCTTTTGAAGTGAAAAATATCCCTTCTCCTGAATGCCTTTCCTGCATGGTTGTTGTTTTACCCTTGATCAATTCGCCTATTGCAGCATTTTCATCAGACAGATTAAACTTGTCAAATATGGTATAAAACACACCTATTCCAAAGTCTCTTACGCAGAAGTTAAAACTGTACTGATCAATGGTTGCCTCTATGGAGCATTTATCTGACAAAGAATGATCTATTGCATTATTCAGAATCTCAGTAAACGCATATTGAATAATTTCTGACACATTGCTGCTAACAGCTTTATCTACGTTCAAGACAATTGCCATTTCAGAATAAACAACATCTTCTTCAAGCCCTGACAGGGCATATGTCTTTTTAAACTGCTTTTTCTGCTCTGGCTTATTGTCTTTAGAGGCTATACAGTAAACAGTGCTTCTGGCAAATCCCTTTTTTACAATCAGCTCTTCCTGAATGAGCTGGCGAATGTGTTTATTAATTGCCTGCCTTGATAAATTATATATTGCGGAGATATCCCGAGAAGAGGTGGGGGAGTTTTCTTTAATATATTCAAATATTTTTTCTTTAGTTGACATAGTATAATTTTAGCTATTGTCAATTAATTGTCAACTAAAAATTAATTTTATTGTCAACTAACAAAGAGATGTTTTTTGTCTGCATTCTTGCGCTGTGGAAAAAATAGTTAGGGGGAACCGATATGTAAAGCCCAG
>JAFDJA010000158.1 GCA_019307745.1 Deltaproteobacteria bacterium
TGACGATTATGGGGTATCCCCAATACAAAGTCACTTATGGTAAAATCATATTTAAGGGAGAGGACATCACCGAACTCCCGGTTAATGAACGGGCAAAAATGGGAATAGGGATCTCTTATCAGCGCCCCCCGACGATAAACGGGGTAAAGACAAGCCAGATGGTGGAGATCTGTTCGAAAAAGGAAGTTGAAATAGGGCCCCTTGCGGAAAAGGTAAACTTCACCGATTTTCTGGACCGTGACATCAACGATGGATTTTCAGGTGGTGAGATAAAGCGCTCTGAGCTATTACAGCTGATGGCCCAGGATCCCAGCCTGTTTCTTTTTGATGAGCCGGAATCCGGCGTGGATCTTGAAAACATGTCTCTCATTGGGACGACTATCCGAAAACTTCTCCAGCGCGACTTCACTGTAGAGCTGGATAAAACACAGAAAGATAAGAAAAAAGAACGGACCAAGATGGGCTTAATTATAACCCATACGGGTTTTATCCTTGATTATGTTACAGCGGACAAAGGGCAACTTCTCTACCAGGGTGAGATGACTTGTTCAAGCAACCCCAGAGAAATTTTCAGATGCATAAGCGAAGTAGGATATGAGGAGTGTGTAAGATGCGCGATCTAGATGAGATGGCCCTTGCGGCCAGAGGTAAGAAGGCGGCCCTCGGTCCGGATATTGATCTTAGATCTTTTCAATCTGAACCTGTTCCCCACGACTATGTTGAGGATCTCAGCAGGATGTCTGAGGCAGAAAAAGGCAGAATGATCCTCGCAGGTGTGGATGCCGATGAAAAAGAAAGGTCCGGCACATTTATACAAAAGGACACGGAAGTGATACACGCAAAATCAAATCAGGAGGGACTTGAGATAATACCGATCAAACAGGCCCTTAAAGAATGTGACTGGATCAAGGATTACTACTTTAATCTGGTATCAGCAGATACGGACAAGTATACGGCGATGGCCAGACTTGAGCTGCACAACGGATATGTTATCCGGGCGCTTCCGGGCGCCAAAGTGATATACCCTGTTCAGGCGTGCCTGTATATGGAAAAGGACGGATTGAGCCAGAATGTGCACAATATCATTATTGCAGAAGAAGGGTCCGAACTTCACATGATCACGGGGTGTGCCACATCTTCCCATACACAACGAGGCCTCCACGTGGGCATCTCTGAGTTTTATGTAAAAAAAGACGCAAAACTCAGTTTCACTATGATCCACAACTGGGCTGAAAAGATGATGGTTCGTCCCAGATCAATGGGCAGGGTAGACGAAGGCGGTTTATTCCTCAACAATTACATTTGCATGAAGCCGGTTAAGTCTATACAGATGTATCCCACCACTCATCTGGCTGGGAAAGGCGCGACAGCCCGCTTTTACAGCCTGCTTGTGGGAAGTAAGGGCTCTGAAATGGACGTCGGAGGTCGTATACTATTAAAGGAAGAAGAAACAAGGGCTGAGATCATATCCCGCGCTATCACCAACGGTGGGGATATAATCGCCCGCGGTGATCTCATTGGAGAGGTGGCCGGTGTAAAAGCCCATCTGGAATGCCGTGGCCTTATTCTTAACGGCGGATCTATTCACGCTGTTCCTGAACTCACCGGCAAAGCAGATGGTGTGGAAATGTCTCATGAAGCAGCTATTGGTAAGATTGCCCAGGAAGAGATACTCTATCTCATGTCACGTGGTCTGAGCGAAGATGCGGCTACTGCGACGATTGTTCGGGGCTTTTTGAGCGTAGATATCCCCGGGCTCCCACCACAACTCAAAGCCGAGATCGATCGTGCTGTGGAAGAAAGTGATAAGGACATGCTGTAAACAAACGGGACACTTTTTAACTCTTCCCAAAAATAACCTTAAGGAGTTTTCTTATGTCTGATCTGGTTAAAATATATACACTCAGTACATGTAGTCACTGCAAGGCAACCAAACAATTTCTTGATGATTGTTCTATAATATTTGAATTTGAAGACGTTGATTTGCTGGAAGGAGACGAGCGGAAGGCGATCCTTGAAGACATCAAAAAATGGAACCCAAAATGTTCTTTCCCCACAATCATTATCGGAGAGAAAGTAATTGTGGGTTTCAAAGAGGATGAAATAAGGGAGGCTCTTGGATTATGACCGATGCAGAAAATCTTTATGAGATGTTAAAGAAGGTTCAGGAGCCGAAAGGCTATTATTTTAATAATGATAAAGACAGAGTTCTTGAGCTTCTTGAGGCGCTTCTTCTCAACAAAGAACGCTATGGCTGTATGTCCTGTCCGTGCAGGCTCTCATTGGGAGACCGTGAGAAAGACAAGGATATTATCTGCCCGTGTGTTTACAGAGAAGAGGACGTTAAGGAATTTGGAAGCTGTTATTGCAACCTCTATGTTTCAAAAACATGGAATGATGGCGAAATCCCTCAGGAGTATGTGCCGGAGAGGAGGCCGCCTGAGTTGATGTTTTAATTGCTTTTTAACCGATGACTTTTTCTGATACCTCAGGTTTTTAAACGGAGGCGCAGTGGCAGAGAAAAACACTTTTAATGGGAGATTAGACTATGGCCAATTATCTCATTGTTGGAAATGGCGTCGCAGGGGCGACCGCTGCGGAGAATATCCGGAAGCTTGACAAGGATGGAACTATCACTGTCGTCACAGAAGAGGACCTTTCTTTTTATTACCGGATCAGGCTTAATGAATATATATCCGGAGGGATCGAAGAGCAGGCTTTAATCGCTAAAAATGCACGATGGTATAAAGATCAAGGTATCGATCTCATACTCGATACACGTATTACCGGTGGTAATCCTCGGGAAAAAACCGTCTTTTCTGAAAAAGGTCAAACTTTTTCCTATGATAATCTATTGATTGCAGCCGGCAGTCACTCATTTATTCCACCGATAAATGGGTCTGATAAAACAGGCACCTTTGCGTTACGGTCAATCCGGGATGCCCGCGAAATTTCTTTCTATGCAAAAGATATTAAGGATGTCGTTCTGATAGGCGGAGGATTGCTTGGGCTTGAAGCAGGAAATGCCATGCGAAAATTAGGCAAGAAAGTAGTGGTGGTGGAATTTTTTCCAAGGCTTTTACCCAGGCAACTGGATGGTGACGGCGCAAAGAGGCTTCAGGGCATGATGGAAGAAATGGGATTTTCTTTCAGACTCGGTGCAAAAACCCAAGAGATCATGGGGGAAGAAAAGGTCGATAGCGTGCTTCTTGAAGGAGGCGAAAACCTGCCTGCGGGGATGGTTATTATTTCAGCCGGGGTTCGGCCCAATATGGAACTGGCTGATTCGCTTGACCTGGAGATAGACAAGGGCATAAAGGTGGACGAACATCTGAGGACGAACCAGAACAATGTCTTCGCTGCAGGTGATGTTGCAGAATTTAAGGGAATGCCCTATGGAATTTGGCCTGCTGCCATGGAGCAGGGGAAAATTGCAGGGACCAACATGGTCGGTGAGGATACAGTTTATCAGGGGACCACAATGGCGAATACGCTTAAAGTGGTTGGAATCGATTTGGCATCTGCCGGCGACATCGATGCTGAAGGCGATTTTGAATCAAAGGTCGTGACTGATGAAGAAGTTTACAAGAAAATAGTCATAGAAAACAACCGGATCATCGGTTGTATCATGCTTGGAGATACAAAAGGGTTTGATAAAATTACCAAAGCCATGTCGGGGAAAAAGGATGTGTCTCAACTTAAAGATAATATTTTGTCAGAGGGATTTGATTTCAAGATGCTTTAGAAGACAGGGGTGTCCATCCCCACGGCCCGACAATTCCGATTAGATTCCATCTTTCAAAGTGCTAAACTGTTACTGATTCTTGATATATTGACTTTAACCCCATTGATGGAGGTAGAAAATGGAAGAACACACTGGAATAATTTCCATGAAGGGGAATCCATTGACTCTTCTTGGAGATCAACTGCAGATTGGAGCGGCTGCTCCGGAATTTGAGCTCCTTGACAATGAACTTTCCAAGGTCAAGCGGTCATCTTTCCACGGCAGGATATGTGTGATTTCTGCTGTTCCGTCCCTTGACACACCTGTGTGCGATATGGAAACAAGAAGGTTTAATGAAGAGGCTGGAAACCTTGGCCCTGATGTTTCCATTATCACTGTCAGCATGGACCTGCCTTTTGCTCAAAAGCGCTGGTGTGGTGCGGCAGGGGTGGAAAAGGTGATGACTCTTTCTGATCATTTCGATGCCGGCTTTGGCACGGCTTATGGCGTTTTGATCAAGGAACTTCGTCTGCTTGCCAGGGCAGTATTTGTCGTTGACCGAGAAGGGATTATTCGTTACATCCAGATTGTCAAAGAAGTTACAAACGAGCCGGATTACGATGAGGTTATTGAAGCGGTTAAAAATCTGGTGTAGGGCTGTCGTGGCGAGGCGTCACGGCGTTAAAATAAGGTACATTTTAATATAACTATTTTAAAGGAGAATGATTATGAGCAAGACACAAGAAAATCTCGCTGAAGCTTTTGCAGGGGAATCTCAGGCAAACAGAAAGTATCTGGCCTTTGCAAAGCAGGCTGACAAAGAGGGCTATCCGCAGGCGGCGAAGCTTTTTAGAGCTGCGGCTGAAGCAGAAACAGTCCATGCACACGCGCATCTTCGTGCCATGGACGGGATCGGAACAACAGAAGAAAATCTGAAGGCGGCGGTCTCCGGTGAGACATTTGAGTTTAAGGAGATGTATCCTGGAATGATTGAGGCGGCCAATGAAGAGGGGAATAAGGCCGCGACGCGATCCTTTTCATATGCAAATGAAGTGGAACAGATACACGCGGGGCTTTACCAGAAGGCCCTTGACAATCTGGGATCTTCAGAAAATGTCGATTACTATGTTTGCTCTGTATGTGGAAATACCTGTGAGAATGAGCCACCTGAAACGTGTCCGGTATGCGGCGCAAAGAAGGCGGCATTTTCTAAGGTGGAGTAACAACCGATATTTGTTTATTCGTAACTCAGGTTCAAGGGTTCAGGGGTTTGTGGAGCAACTGTGAACCCCTGGCCCAGACCTGGCATAGCAAAATGCGGTGCAGGAAAGCCATGCGATCATAAGCAGTGAAAACAGTTTCATGTTCGCATTCCGGCGCGCTCTCCGAGGCGTAGGCTCTACGAGCCGGAGGCCAGGGCAGGCGCTGAACCCTGAACCTGACAACCTGAGTAGTTACCTGTTAAAGATGTATCCCGGATGTCTCATGAGACATATATGTTTCAATTTAATTCTGAGACATAAAATTCAATCTTCTGCGATACACATATTGATTTTTTCAAATTCTTTACCTTTATTGGGTATGCGCATAAGTTATTGATTTATAGAGCCATTTTAACTTTTCGGTTTGTATTCGAAATTTAGGAATCCACATAAAAGAGTTGCTTAACCTTCCCC
Organism: Deltaproteobacteria bacterium; assembly: GCA_019307745.1. GTDB lineage: Bacteria > Desulfobacterota > DSM-4660 > Desulfatiglandales > HGW-15 > JAFDJA01. The sequence continues at coordinate 5,401 of JAFDJA010000158.1, forward strand.
CTGCGATATTTTCTACCGTGTCGGATTTTATTTTCTTAAGTAATTTCAATCAGCTATAGAGAGAATGGCATACTGATACAAACCTGTATCAGATTTATTGTCAAGTCTTGCATCTTAATCTGGGCAAACAGACGATGCCGTTGTTAACTAATTGATATTATGGCTTAACATAGCTTTTTTCCACCAGGGCAGGTTTTGGCACAGATCTTGATCTTAAAAAATAAAGTAGCCACGCGGTTTTTAGTAAATGATTATGAAATTATTTAAAAAAGGAGGGAATTATGAAGATTAACATTGATAAGAGTCTAGTTGAATTTACACCTGAAAATGCTGATGAAAAAGCAAAACTGGTAGCACTATGGCGGCTGGTTGTTGATTGTGCGAGGTTTAACAAGAAACTTGTTCCGGTGGGAGAATATTTGCCGGGCATTAACGAATTTGCACGTTTTGCAATTGAGGGCTATGAGGCTCCGGAAGGAGATGCATATCCTGAGGTATACGCAGAAGCAGAATGCCGATGTTATTGCCAGACATGTAATAAATATGTTGAACTGAAAAAGGGGGACCGAATCCCACCCTGTTGCGGCAAGCTTATGGAAGTTCTTGATTAAACCCTGTTAAAGGACGGTAATTCATATGGAAAACAGAACAATAACTGCTGAGGATCTCAAAAGGTATTTTTCTTATTCCGAAACAATTTCACATTTTGAGTCAACCCTGTACGAGTCTGGAGATCAATTAAGTCAGAAAGAATTTAGAATTAATAGTGTGATCGACGAGCAAAACAGGATCAGATTTGATAAGAATGAAAATGACCTTTTTAGAGATCAGGTTGAAACAGTAATAAAAATCCTGACAGATAATTATAAGGGCCTTGGCTTTGAATATGATCTGTATTTCGACCTTGTGTACAACTTATTGCTCCTTGAGTATGATAGACTGGACATGTTGAGTAACGAGGCTGGGGTAGGACATATGCTGGACGAAATCGGGATCAGTGGGAGATCATGAGGAGGAGGGTTGTGGAAAATGCTAGGAGGCTGTTCGAAAATGACCTTTCGTGAAAGGAAGAAAAAAGTTTGAAATATAATTCAATCGCATGGCAATTATACCAGCGTGAAGGAGGGAACCGTGAATGGGGAATGAAAATGTCCTTTTTTTTGATCCATTCCCATTTCGCATGGGACAAAAAATACACATCAATTCCGGACCTAGGAAAGGGGATTGGGAAGTAATCGGGGTCGATGAGCGAAAGGTGAAGTTGCGGTGCCCTGTTTCTTTGCGTGAATTTGAGTGGGACCGATTTTGCTACTTTGCCGATGAAAAAAGCGGGGTCAAATGGCCTCAGAAAAAATAGTTTTGGGAACTCATTGAAGTATTGTAAACGAAGAACAATTTAATGGCGCAAGGAATGTATCAAGTTCGGCCGGGAGAGGATCTATGTTTGCAAAGACAATCATTCACGTGATTCCGGGCATTTTAATAGCCCTTTCGATAGCCTCCGCTGGAATGAATAATGGAGAAGAACACAAGGAACTTTCCGGCGGAAGTAGAGGTGAAGTCGCATTCCCTCATCGTATGCATCAGGAAAATCTTGGTGACTGCAACATCTGTCATGCTATTTTCCCGCAGATTCCAGGATCAATAGAAGACCTTAAGGCAAACGGAAAAATCGAAAAGAAACAGGTCATGAACAAGCTTTGTATCAAATGTCATAAAGACGAAAAAAGAGCGGGGAATAAATCCGGGCCAACAACGTGCTCCAAGTGTCACGTCAAACAATAAGGAACAGGCGAAAAAATGAATCTTGAGGAAGCGATTAAAACTGCGATAGATTATGAGATAGCAATTCGTGATGTTTACAAAGAGGCCTGTGAAAAAATCCTGGATGTTAGCGGAAGGCGTCTCGTTCAGGCCTTAGAAGAAGATGAACAAAACCATGTGACATATCTACAATCTAAAATGGAACAATGGCGGAAGAATGGGACCATAACAATAGAAAGGCTTAACACTGCACTCCCGCCAAAGAAAATTATTGTTGAAGAAGTTGAAAAGCTCAATGAAAAAATGTCAAGAGGAAGCATGAGTGACAAAAAGCAGATTTTAAGCAAAGCGCTCAAGCTAGAAATTGAAACAAGCGACTTCTACCGGAAAATGGTCCTTGTTCAGGCGGAGTTAGATTACTTTAGTAAAACGGGATACTGGTTTGACATCAAAGAATTTGATATGGAGTAGATATATTGGATATGTGATATTAACCTGCCGTCATCGTTAAAATATGGAGGGAAAAATGAAAGCATCTGTAGACAAGGAATTATGTATGGGAGACAGGAACTGCAACATATTATGTCCTGAAGTATTCAAATATGATGAAGATGAGCTCATGTCGGTTGTACTGGTGGATGAAATCTCTGAAAAGCACAAGGATCTGGTTGTTCAGGCAGCTGAAGAATGTCCTGGCGGAGCAATCAGCGTTGAAGGTGCTTAGACCGGCCCATTTCCTGTTACTAATAAAACCATCAATATTTACCCTTTCCGTGTTGAAAGAGGTTGCCATGAAATTCGTTGTGATTGGTGGGGATGCAGCGGGAATGAGTGCTGCAAGCAGAGCAAAACGAAATCTCAAGGACTGGGAAGTGACCGTTCTTGAGCAGACTTTTGACGTATCCTACAGCGCGTGTGGGATGCCTTACAACATTGCCGATCCTGATCGGGATATGGATGACCTTGTCGTTCGTCAGGCGCAGGTATTCAGGGACAGGCAGGGCATCGATCTGAGAACGGGACATCGCGTTGAAAAGATAGATCGAAAAAATAAAAATGTCACAGGTCGTGCTGATAATGGAGAAAAATTTTCTATCCCATATGATAAGCTCTTGATTGCGACAGGCGCATCCCCGATTATACCGGATTTGCCGGGATTTGATCTTGAGGGGGTTATGGCGCTTAAGAGTCTGGAGGATGGCCGAAAAATCAAGAAATTTATTCGATCAAACGATGTTAATAAGGCCGTAATCATTGGCATGGGCTATATTGCACTTGAAATGTGTGAGGCCCTTCGCAGCAGGGGTGTCGAGGTAAGCATGGTAAAGCCGAGGGCTGTTTTTTTACCATGGATGAATCCGAACCTGTCAGCGATTGTCCAGGATGAAGTAACCAGGAACGGCGTGGAGCTTTGCCTCGGTCACGAAATCCGCAGGATAGAAGAAACCGGCAGTGGTTTGTTAAATGTAGTTTGCAGGGATAAAAATATCGAATGCCAAATGGTCCTGGCCACAATTGGTGTAAAACCCAATAGCCGTTTAGCTACTGAATCCGGTCTGAAACTGGGGCCGAAAAATTCTATCGCCGCAGAAAGGAACATGCTGACTTCTGATGATG
>JAFDJA010000056.1 GCA_019307745.1 Deltaproteobacteria bacterium
GTGTTATACTGTTCAAGTCGCAGACATCAATCCATATCATAATGCTCATAAATGCAGCCGCTGATCCTGCACCCTTGATAATATTATTGAATAGCCTCATATCTAATTAACTCCGTATACTTTGTGAAATGCATTAAATCAGCAAAAGCTATTGAGCAATTTTTTTTGAAAAAAGCAAAGGAAAAGCAATATCACTCACACAACAGGGAATCCACACTGCTAAAACAAGAAAAATAAAAATAAAAATATGTGAAAGAAGATCCAGGGAAGAAGTTTTTGCCATAACAATATGAAATACGGACGCCCATGTACTGATCAAAACATGCATAGTATGAGGAAGTCGAGTAGTAGGCTTAACATATGCTATCATTATACCAGTCAATGCTAAAGGATTAATCAGCCACCATTTTTCAATAAATCCAATATGCACATTTTTATTAGGAAGATCCAGCAAGGATTCTCCCCAAAAAGGAATTAAAGAGTCACTTAAAGTGGCAATGCCTATTGACCCTAAAAAACCAATTAATAACATTTTCAATAAAGTATATTTATTATGATTCACATTAAGTTTATAAATAGAAGCGGTTGCAACAGCACTAAAAAAAACATGTAAAGGGTGAAAAATAAAAAATAGCGTGCTTGAAGCCTCGTTAGATATTTTAGGGAGAAAAAATATAATTGCTATACCAGTAAAAGCTCCGAAAGTTGTAAAGGGGATATGTTTTTTAAGTTCAGTCAGAATAACCTTCCACATAACCATTTCCTTTTAAAAAAATACACCTGATCTCCTTATGAAAAAACTGTCAATCCCTAAAAATGTTTCTAATAGAATATCCCTAAAATAATCAATAATGATCAGAAAGCTTATCATCATGGCATATGGAGCAATCCATAAGTCCTTTAATATCATCCACTTCTCCTCCCCGCCCATGACAGGCCCGACAGTCATCTGAAATCGAAGAAAGATTGGCAGCCAGATACCCTCCTTTCAGCCAGGAGTTAAGCATATCAGTGGTTTTCTTGCTGACATCTCCTGCCAGCCTTGCACACCTGTCTAATCTTTCCTTAGAAGATGCCTTATATCCGGAAATCCCGCACCATTCCCCCACTGAAATATGACAAAGCACGGAATTTGATTTTGTTTGGACAATTTCAGTTTCTATCGGTGAAAAAGATGGTTTATATATCGGAAATTTTGTCTGTTCATACCATCTAAGGAGTTCCTGTATCATCTGATTTCTAACAGCATCATCTTGACAAAAAAGCCCTATAAGGGCTGCGCCACCATTAAGACATCCACATAATGAGCCATATCCGGCAACACCGCTTGTGCCAAATTTCATCATATGGATTGGGAAGGAACTGTAGGGTTCACCATGTTTTCTTGATAGCTGGAACATAGCCCCATAAAAGGTTCCGTAGGCGCAGCCGCCTTTATAGAAACCTTTGTACCCCAGTTTTTCTGACGTTGGAATATCAAGTTCATGATACTGCCATGGATTGCCCTGAGACGCGTCAGCAGCATTTGAGCTTAAACCGTGATCAAAAAAGACCGCCCCGGCAAGACCCATTCCAAAGGAAGTGCCCAGACGTATCATTTGCCTGCGAGTTAAATTATAATCCATTTTACCTCCTCAATTTTAGAGCAATTAGTTGAATCAACCTATTACATATCCAGTGCCTGACGATCCGCCATATCCATAAGCACCCTTTCACGGGTCTTGTCAATGCCAAGCTCTTTTCGTTTTTTGTCTATATGTGCGATCATCAGATGAGCGTGCCTGACCGGATCCGGCTCAATATCCCACATGCCGCCATATATTTTTTCCAAATCTTTACTTATATAATCATGGAATACCGGCGCACCTGATGTGGGAAGGGTAACGCCAAATACTGTGTAAACACCAGACACTACAAAATAATGGCCAATACTGATTGCCTTTTCACTCATCCATTCCGGCGCGCTCCCTGCCACAGGCAGATCACAGATATCCTTGCCCAGACCGCCAGCCTTTACTACTTCGGTGGCAGCAAGCAGAATCCGGCTGTTATCCACACATGATCCAAGATGAAGCACAGGTGGTATGCCAACGGTCTCACATACCTCTGCAAGCCCGGGGCCACAATGTACCGCCGCGCTTTCAGGCGTAAGCAATCCTTCCATGGCGCACGCTATACCATTGCACCCCGTGGTAAGTACAAGTACATCGTTTTTAATAAGCTCCTTTACAACTGTGATATGAGCGTTATTGTGCTGTGTCCTGGCGTTATTGCAGCCGACCACGCCTGCGACACCGCGAATGCGTCCGTTAATTATATTGTCATTTAATGTGTAGTATGATCCCCGGAACGTACCGCCAAGATGGTACTGGATAGACTCAACACTAAAGCCAGCAACCTGAGCTGCCTTGTGTTGTGGAATCATCACATTACTGCTTCTATTCTGGAAATTATCGATTGCCATCCTCACAATTTTTTCTGCATCCTGCAGTGCATAATGCTCGTCAAATTCTATATGAATAACATTGTCCTGCTCCATCTTTGCAATTGGGTGGGTTGTTATAAGTTTGGTATGAAAACATTTGGCAACATTGGCAAGGTTTTGCATAATACATTGTATGTCCACAACCATGGCATCACAGGCACCGGTTATTATTGCCAGCTCCTGCTGCAGGAATGTTCCTGCCGCAGGTATTCCGTGACGCTGGAGGACCTCATTGGCAGTACAGCAGATTCCCCCAAGCTGGATACCTTTTGCACCTTTGGTTTTCGCATACTCAATGATTTTAGGGTTCTGTGAAACCAATACAATCATCTCTGAAAGTACGGGCTCGTGCCCATGAACAATGATATTAACATGGTCCTCCTTCATTATCCCAAGATTCGCTTCAGACAGAATAGGTGAAGGTGTTCCAAAGAGAACATCCTGAAGATCGGTTGCCAGCATTGAACCGCCCCATCCGTCGGCAATTGCCGCCCGTGTACCCTGTTTGATGAGATTTTTATAATCCTGATCTACACCCATGTGTGTCCGATGCATGATTTCAACTATTTCACGGTCAATGTTTCTTGGGAGCACACCATTCATTTTCCACTTCTCATACAGGGGTTCAGGTGCCCTTTTCATGTAGAGCAGTTCTCCAGTGGCCTTGCCCCATTCATTTAATGCCTTTTCACCTACTTCAACCGCTATCTCATCGATATCTCTGTCCAGAGTTTTGCCATCAACTTCAACCGTGGTTTGAACGCCAAGGTAAGGTGCTATTGCCAAAAGTTTTACAGTGTCTTTAATTTTATAGGCGGCAGTCTCTTTTCTAGCGGCAGACAAAAACACTTCAGCAACACATCTGCCGTGGTCTGAGTGCGCTGCGGCACCGCCCGCTATCATTCTGATGAAATTACGAGCAGCTATCGTGTTAGCTGTGGCACCACAAAGACCCTTTCTTGTGTCTTCTCCATCAATCCCTGCCTTGGGAAGGGGAAGGCGGCACGGACCCATAGAGCAGTTTTTACAGCATGTACCCTGGACACCAATATTACAGGGCTTCATATTTTCCGCCCTGTCAAAAATCGTTTCAACTCCAAGGTCATGAGATCTTGCAATCATCTCCTGGGTTGCGACATCTATTGACGCCTTTAGAGGATCAGCCAGTTTTGATTTTTTTTCTTCTTTTTTTGTGTCTTTAGCAAGATTAGTATCAGCCATTTACAATTCTCCTGATAAATTATTACTGTTTAGGATTTTCAAATAAAGAAATTTTTACCCTGTCCCATATCTGTTTTACAGTGTTGGCCGCATCTGATCCCGGATCATATTCGATTATATTTTTCCCCTGGACCATTGCTTCTGTAAAAAGATTGTTGAAAGGTATCTGTCCTATGAATACCGCATTTTTTTCCTGCGTAATCAATTCTATTTCTCTGGCTTTATCTTTGTTCAGATCAAATTTATTAATACAGACCATTGCAGGAATGCTAAAATGGCTGGCGAGTTTCAGGACCCTTTCCATGTCATGGGCGCCTGAAACTGTTGGTTCTGTAACAACTAACACAACATTTGCTCCTCCAATGGACGCGATTACAGGACAGCCGACACCTGGAGCTCCATCTGTTATAATAAGATCATGACTACCTTGTTCAGCAAGTTTTTTGCTTTCACTTCGCACAAGTGAAACCAGCTTGCCTGAATTTTCTTCTGCCACACCCAGTTTCGCATGTACCATCGGTCCAAACCTGGTGTCAGAGATAAACCATTTTCCGCATGTATTTTCAGGAAAGTTTATTGCATTTTCAGGGCAGAAATGGAAACAGACCACGCACCCTTCACATTCAATTGAATCGACTGTATAGCCCTCAGATATGGCTCCCCATCTGCAAAGCTCCCTGCATAGTCCGCATTCTATACATTTTTCTTTATCAATACTTGCTTTGTGTCCGCTCTTAAAATCAGTTTCCTTCTTTATCTTTGGGATACCGTATTCGGATAAAATATGTTTTCCAAGCTGAACCGCGCACTCAGCAGGCTCCTGATCCCTGCAATGTATTGTCCCCTCTTTTACTCCCATATGTCTTAATGCCGCATTAAGTGATGTAATAAATATAGACCTTCTGTAATTGTTTGAAGGATCAGATTCCAGGATATCCTTAAGAGAGCCGTCAAAGTCTCCGTATTGATCGGTAAATGCCTGCCCCACTGAACCTTCAAGCTCCGCCTGTATAAGCCTTTCTTTACCCTTCATCAAGAGGAAGTCATCTGCTTCAGGGTTCCCGATTGCCTCCTCGGTAGTCAGGGCACGGGCCTTGATTTTCATATTTCTGTCAAACAGGTCCTTATCAATAATATCAAGGGCTCGTTTTCTTATCTCATCATATATGTTGCTCATATTTTATCCATAAGTATTTCAACTTCGTTGCCGCAGTCAGTGCATAAAAAATCATAGATAGGCATGGCTATTCTCCTTTCGGACTGTTGCCGTTTCCTGATTTACAATCATTTATAGCTTTTTCTATAATCTTGTTTGTAAGCCTTATACAGTGCTGTTTCTGGTCGGGAATGTCCTCCAGTTCACGGAAAATATCCCTGTCCGTCACCTTCAGCGCATCATCAAGGGTTTTGCCCTTTATCATATCCATGGCAGCCATGGCGGCGGCTATCGCTCCCGGACAGCCCAGAACCTGTATTTTAGCGTCCCGGATGATTCCATCGTCAATCTTCAGAAATATTTTCATTGTATCGCCGCAGTGACCGGTCAATTCACTCACCTGGGTTGCGTCATCCAGTACTCCCATATTTTTTTTATCCAGGTAATACTGAATAGCCTTATCCGAATACCCCGAACTGGAAAGCAGTTCTTTTGTAGTTTTAAGATCATTATTTAATACATTACTCACTTCACTCATCATTTTCCCTTTATCATTTTTATCCTGTTATTAATCCTGTCCGGATTCGAGATCCTTGATCAGCCTCAGATTTTTGAGGAGTTCTTCAGCATCAGATCTGCCCGGGTTCAAAGGCAGGTGATCCATAAGCCCGAGACCTTCGCTTGACTCGTGAAACTCCTTTTCCGGCAGACTGCTTACAGCCGCACAATTGGTCATGGGACTGGAAAAAATAAGTTTCTTTGCAAAGTAAAGACCGGACATGTCTCTAAGTTTTTCATCTGTAATAACAAGATCAATAGTTTTGTCTTTGATCATTTTAAATGCTGTTTCACCTGATTCGGCAATCAGAATCTCATTTGCATCATTTTCCTCTAATGCCCAAACAAATTCTGAAAAAGATTCAATATTATTGCTGACCAACAGCAACTTTAACATGACATACTCCTTAGATAAATATGTATACATGTCTGATAGCGGTTTCTAACTTCAAACCGTACACCGTATACCGTAAACCTTAAACCGTTTTCTTACCAGTGCCCCTCAACATTAGCGCTGTCAGCATGGGGCAGTTTTCCGTCCAGGTATGACTTGACAGCATCTTTAACCGTACCGCTTGCATCATTGGATACTGCAACTTTTCCAGCCTGCAAAGCTTTAAAGGCATTGGGACCGCAGAATCCTGTTAAAAGGACCTTTGCCCCGCTGTTTACAACATTGCTCGCCGCCTGAATTCCGGCACCTTTTAGGGCATTTACGTTTTCATCGTTATCAATAACCTGGAATTCGTAGTTATCCGAATCAACAACAAGGACATAGGCTGCCCTGCCAAAACGCGGATCAACCTGGGCGTCAAGGTCCTTGCCCTGAGATGTAACTGCAATTTTCATTTTATTGGCCTCCTCCCCCGCCACAGACCTGATCGTCGCCGATTACGGCAAGCTTTCCCGCTATAAGGTCCTCAACAACAGGCCTGATCTCCTGTCTTGTGGCGTCATGATATACATCAATTCCAGCCTGGCGGAAACCCATCAGGGGCCGCATCCCTATACCGCCAACTACAAGGGCGTTTACATTGTTTTGAGCAAGCAGGTTAACAGGGACCATGCATCCTCCCTGAACATGCTCTTTATTATTTAATGTTGTTACCTGTTCGATTTCATCATCCTTGACATCCACTAGTGTGAAAACATCACAGTGTCCGAAATGACCTGCCCTCTGGCCGTCAAGTCCGCCCTTGTCCATTGAAGGAACTGCTATTCTTCCGTCTTTCATAATTAAAATCCTCCTGTGTTTTTTGTTAAGTATATAAAATTAATGAATCTATATTTTCATATCAGAGTCTGTCACTCACCCTTTGCCATATGTCCTTTACATTTTCACATATCTTTGAATCAGGGTCATATTCAAATATGTTCTTTGCTTCCACCATGGCTTTAGTGAAAATTGGGTCAAAGGCGGGTATTTTGAAAAAGGATGCAAGTTCCGCAACCCTGGTCATATCATGAACCCCAGATACTGTGGGTTCCGTTACAATGAGTACTGCGTTTGCGCCGCCGATGGAGGCAATTACCGGGCAGCCAACCCCGGGGGCACCGTCTGTTATGATGAGGCCCATCCCCTTTTCTTCTGCCAGCTTTTTTGATTCCTTGCGAACAATGGTTACCAGTTTCCCGGAGTTTTCTTCTGCGATCCCGAGCCTGGCGTGTACCATGGGCCCATGTCTGGTATCGGAGATGAACCATTCGCCGCAGGTCTTCTGATCAAAGGATATTGCCTTTTCTGGGCAGAAATAAAAACAGACCCCGCAGCCCTCGCATTCAATAGAATCCACGGTAAAGTCTTCTCTGATGGCTCCATATCTGCACAGCTTTCGGCATAGACCGCATTCAGTGCATTTTCCCTTGTCTATTGCCGCTTCGCATCCTCCCTTGAAGGGTTCGGATTTTATAACTTTGGGGGACATAATCAGGTGCAGGTCCGCAGCATCAACATCAGCGTCACAAAGGACTTTGTTTTGTGCAAGGGACGCAATGGCTGATACCATGCTTGTCTTTCCTGTTCCTCCCTTGCCGCTGATAATAACAAGCTCTTTCATCAATTAATTTCCCCCGAAGTCACTATCTTCTTAATGCTGTCATAGAGACCAATGAATTTTTCTCTCCATTCAGGAATGCTTTCCACAATAAGTTCACCCCTTGAATAGGATTCTGCAATTTTTCGGTCAAAGGGAATCTCCATCAGAACAGGTATGCCCTCATCCGCGGCGAACTGTTTTACCCCGTCATCTCCCATATCCGATCGGTTTATGATAATACCGCAGGGGATGCCCAGTATCTTAACGGCACCTGCCGCCAGTTTCAGATCGTTGAGCCCGAAGGGTGTGGGTTCTGTAACCAGAATTACGAAATCCGTATCTTTCATTGCAGATATTACGGGGCATGAAGTGCCGGGCGGAGCGTCTATTATTGTAAGTCCGTTGCCCTCCGCCATTTTCCGCACCTTTTTAATAAGGGGAGGGGACATAGCCTCTCCGACCCTCAATCTGCCATGTATGAAAGCGATGCTGTTTTTGTATCCTTTCTCTATTACACCCAGCTCTCTTCCTGTTTCAGTAATGGCGCCCTCCGGGCAGGCTTCCATACATCCGCCGCAACCGTGGCAAAGGTTGCTAAAGGGCAGGATGGTGTCTGCTATGCGCACGATAGCCCTGAACTGGCAGATGTCACAGCATTTTCCGCACAGAGTGCATTTACTTTCATCAATCTCTGGTACGGGAACTGTTATGGTCTCTGTTCTATCAATAACCGGATTTAAAAAAAGGTGGGCATTGGGTTCTTCAACATCACAATCCAGAAGGTGTACATTGGTATTAATTGATGCAGCAAGGTTCGTAGCAACAGTTGTCTTTCCTGTACCGCCTTTACCGCTTGCTATGCTTATTATCATTATCGTGTCCCTTTATCATATAGTTTTCCAGAGCAGCCTGGAGAACTCCGGAAGCGAGTTCAGCACAGTGTCTGTCATGGTCGGGAAGGCCTCCTGCCTTTTTTGTTATTTCGTCCGGGGTTATTCCCAGAAGTTCATCCGGGGATTTCCCAATCGCCATCTCAGCCGTGAATGATCCGCATATATTAGATGACGCGCACCCATCAGTTACATAGCTGGCTTTTTCCACTAGCTGATTTATGAATTTAAGATAGATACCCATGCTCTCACCGCAGCTGCCAGTCCTGTAGGCAAAGCCATCAGCATCTTCCATCACCCCTCGATATTTGGGATTCAGCCATCTTTCATACGCGATTTTGCCATAAACTGCTTTTGCTTCCTGCAGTAGCTGTTCCTGAAGTTTGTCCGCGAATTCATCAAAAGATTCTTTCATTTGCATTAACCACTTATATTCTTGAACCTGAAAGTTGTTCAGTATTGTATTGCTTACTGCCTTGACATATTTGATCCGCATTGGGGGCATGATTCATCAAGGCATGGCACTCCCAGTCTGTGCGGGATAGTGTTTCCGCAATTGGGACATACACACTCTCCACCCTGACCTAATCTTCTACCTCCTCTGCCCATTCCTCGGCCCTGTCCTTTGCCGGCCCCCTGACCTTGTCCTGTTCCCTGACCTTGCCCTGTTCCTTGACCTTGTCTTGTTCCTTGACCTTGTCCCGGCATAATAGTCTCCTTTAATTGATGCTCATCCATAAATATTTTTTTCGGATGAAGCGGTTGGAAATAAAGTTTTGGCTTGAAAATAAATACTTAATATCAATGATAATCATGTGTCCCTGATATCACCTTGATCCCTGTTTTTTCTTCCACTATCCGTGCGAGGTTCTCATCATTTTTATTCGGGCATCCCGGCTTTGCATTCACAAGACATGAGCTTAAATAGATAAGATCAGGTTTTATCTCTGAGAGCTTTATTGCCATTTCCACATTAGGAGCGATAGACCTGCCAGGGCATTCACATTTAACAAAGGCGATTACCTGTGACGGTTCATAAAACTGCCCATCTCCCATTGCTGCAGCCTTTAGACATCTCCACTCACCTGGACACCCATAACCGCTGTCCATGTAAGATCCGCAGCTCACTATCGCAACTTTTTTCATGGCACACTCCTCTCTCCAAATGATGAATGGTGAAAGATGGATTAATAATGCTACAATAATTGGGAAGTTTTAAATTGCTTCTTTTCACATTATTCCATTCATCATTACTGATTTATCATTTTAATGATCACACGCATTATCACCCGTAATCAGTGTGTCAGTGAGATACTGGTTAACAATAGATTCCGGGGTTCCCATTGGCGCGCCTGTGATAACCTTTGCCCCATTCTCAGCAAAGAGCTGCTGTGCCCTTGATCCCATTCCGCCGGCTATAACAATGTTTACACCCATTTGACCAAGCCATTGGGGACGCACTCCAGGTTCATGGGGAGGCGGAGTCTGCATGGTTGTCTTTTCTATTTTTCCATCCTCAACTTCAATAATGGCGAATTGTTCACAATGACCAAAGTGGGCGCATAGTGATCCCTGTGCTGTTGGAACCGCAAAAATTGTTTTGTCCATATTCTCCTCCTTGCTGTTGTTTGATATGTCTTTTTTTGTATCGGTAAACGATGCTATAATCTTTTCCGTTATATTTTGAAATTCTTTATTGTACGGGATATCCAGATCTGTAAGAAATTTCAGTCTGCCCACATCGCCCAGTTTAACAACATCCGGCTCTATTGGAAGACTTCCCAGCAGAGGAAGGTTCTGCTCCCTCGCGGTTTGTTCTCCTCCCTGGGATCTGAAAAGATTAATCACACTTCCGCAGTGCTCGCAGGTAAGTCCTGCCATGTTTTCCACGATGCCGAGAATATCCATGTTTACCTGTCTGCAGAAGTTTATTGATTTCCGAACATCCGCAAGCGATATCTCTTGAGGAGTTGTAACTACCAGGGCCTTTGCGTCGGGTATTGTCTGTATTACAGTGAGGGGTTCGTCTCCGGTCCCTGGTGGTGAATCAATGATCAGATAGTCTAGATCCGGCCACTCGATATCTGAAATAAACTGTCTTATTACACCAATCTTAAGAGGCCCTCTCCAGATGGTAGCCGTGTCTTTGTTTTCACCCAATAAAGGCTCAATGGATATAACATTCAGGTTTGACTCATGTCGCAGCGGCAGGATTTTATTGTTTCCCGGGGATTGGGTTATATTTTCATAAAGACCAAGCATTCTTGGAATGCTGGGCCCGTGAAGATCAACATCCATGAGTCCTACACTGAACCCATTCTTTGCGAGAGCCAATGAAAGTATTGCCGCAATACTGCTCTTCCCAACACCTCCCTTTCCGCTCATTACAAGTATCTTATTCTTTATATGTTTAAGTTGTTCTTTTATTACAGCATCCTGTATTTCGTGCTGATCATTCTGGCCTGCACTGCTGCAGGTTTGACTGTTGCTTTCCATTTAATTTAGGCCTCCGTTAAAATTTCATTTTTTCCAGTTGTACTGTGATTAATGTTTTACATACATGTTATAAATAGTTGTTTTTACCAAAGCTCTTTTTTTTGCAGCCAGCCATTAAAAATTTTTTATTTGACAGGTCTTTTTTCAGGTAAGCATTTATGACATCATCAATATTACCTGATATCTCAGTGACAACATCAATCTCAAATACTGCCAGCTGATTCAGAAAGGGTTTTGATATCGCGCCGCATATAAGCAAACTGACTCCAACCTCATTAATCTGGATACATTTGTGTAAAATGTCTTTTTCGCCAAGATGTATATCAAAGCGGGTTTTTTCTTCACCCTCTGCCAGTTCCATTATTAAAAGGCTTGAAGCAAAATCGAACGCAGGTGAAACCCTGTTTTCCCATACAGGAATAGCTATACGCATACAGGTATCCTTGGTTACTGATCGCATTATTTACATCCAATGACCTTCCACATTGGCTTCATCATCAACCATCAACTTCCCATCAAGAAAATCTTTTACTGCCTGATTAATTGGACCCTTGACTCCTGTAATCACTTTTATTTTTGCTACTTCAAGCGCCTTAAAGGCCTTGGGCCCGCAGTTGCCAGTTAAGACAACCTCCACGTTGTGTTTAGAAACGCTCTGGGCCGCCTGGATTCCTGCTCCCTGGGGAAGATTCAGGTTCTGGTTATTATCCACCCATTTATATGACATTGTATCGGTGTCTATGATTAAAAAGCCGGAAGCCCTCCCGAATCTGGTATCTATTTCTGAACCAAGTGTTTTACCCTGGGCAGATATCGCAATGTTCATGGTGTTCTCCTTTTTGACAGTTAATTATTGTTTAAATCAGGCGATACCTTCAGCACAGGGAGAGGCAATTTTTATCCCTGGAATCTTTAAGGGGTGAAAAGAATTATAAAAAAGCCCCCCATTCAGATCCCAGAAATAAGGACAGCTAAAGATATCGCCCAAAATATTTAAAACCGCATTTGACTCAGTCTTATATCTGATTTGATTGCGCAGTTATTTCCTGTTTTGTTGTTTGCGGTATTTTTTTCAAAAACAACAACTGCAGTTATTATTGTAATAATGATGTATGCTGTTTTCTATTTCTGTAATAGATAGCATTTATTGTGCCAGTGTTCTTTTTCGTGTTTGGTTTGATTGTAATATCTTGATATTAGATAGGATTTTTTTTTGCAGGTGTTTTGATGGCAGGCGAATAGAATTGCCTATATGCAGATGTGATGATTTATATATTTGCAATAATGCAACTATATTTAGGAAGTGAAGTACTTTAAGTAGAAGTAGGAGGAAATTCAATGTAAAATACAGTGCCTCTGCCCTGTGAGCTTTCAACTCTGATCTTGCCTTTATGCTTGTCTATTATGCCGTATACCGTGGAGAGACCAAGCCCTACACCATACCTTTCTTTTTTGGTAGTAAAAAAAGGTTCAAAAATATGGGGCAGATCTTTTTCCGGAATGCCGGGGCCGGAATCTTTAACAGATATTATAACTTTTCTATCACTATTATAGCCACGCAGGTATATTGTTCCTCCTTCAGGCATTGCGTCTATGCTGTTAAATATAAGATTAAACAGGCATTGCTGCAACTGATTAAAATCCCCGAAAACAGGATGTATGTCCGGATCAACAGACCATTCAAGCTCTATATTACTCAGTTCCAATTTGTGTCGGCATAAAAGCGCGCACCGCTCAAGTAATTCAGATATCTGTATATGTTCAAATGAAACAGGGGATTTTCTAGAGAAGGTAAGCAGGCTGGAGATTATTTTTGAACATCTGTCTGTCTCTTTTTCAGCCAGGTCCAAATATTCCTTGAATTTTTCCTTATGTGCATGGTCCGGGGAATCCTGTGCCATAACCTTATTCATGAGTTTGAGATAATTAAGTATACCAAAAAGTGGATTATTAATTTCATGGACCACACTTGCTGCCAGCCTTCCAAGAGACATCATTTTATCCTGGTGAAGTATTTTTGCCTGGTCTGAAATCTCCTGCTCAAGTCTTTGTATGTTTCTAATGTCCCTGAAAAAAAATACAAGACTGTTGTCTATTCCCTGATCATGGATCATGGTCGCAGATACCTGTACCGGTATCTGCTGTGAATGAGAATCAATCAGTGTGGTTTCATACAGTAAAAGTCTGTTTTTACCTCCATAACCTTTCTGCTCAAGGCTTGCCATCATGTCACGCATCTCTTCCGGAGAGATCAGGTCTTTAAGCTTTTTCTTTCTTAAAATATGATCCCTGGAAAAACCGAGCAGCTGCTCCATACTCTTATTAAATATAACTATCCGGCCGTCTGGATCACAGCCCAGTATTCCGTCCATTGAACCTTCAATGAGATTTTTCTGAAACAAGATTGTTTGAGAAAGTTCCTGTGCGGTTCTAGCATTTTCTCTTTCAAGGAGATCCGTATGCTCTTTTAATTGCCTTGCCGTGATAAAGTTTTTTCGCGCTCTTTTAATGGATATATGAAGCGCTTCATCATTAACCGGTTTTGTTATAAAGTCAGACGCGCCCAGCTGGAGGGCCTTTATCGCGTATTCCAATTCGCCAAAAGCGGTTATAACAATTATTTCAGTGTCGGGGTGGGATTTTTTTGCTTTTTCAAGCAGCTGAATGCCGTCTAATTTAGGCATCCTGATATCTGTTATCACTATCTGCGGGGATGCTTGTCTAATCAGTTCAAGTCCCTTTTCTCCATCTTCGGCAGTGAGAACCTCATATCCCGCATCATGAAGAGATATTGTTATTACATCACGGATATCTTTTTCATCATCAATCAGGAGGATCTTCCAGTCTTCAGTATGTTTCATAATAATGCGCCCCTCAGTGTATGGTTCTTCCGGGTGGGCAAAATATTTCCGGTTTTATCAGGGTCAGTCCAGGAGCAGTTATTTACTCTCAATTATAGATACCCAAATACTTAATTCTTGTCAAAGATGAAAATAGGGTTTTTATGTTTTTTCAGCCAGTTAAGTTGTAAGCTGAGATAATTATGGTCATATGCTCAAAAAAATACTTGACAATAAAAGGGTAAATCCTTATATTATGGTCACATGCTCATAATTATGGAGGTAAGATGCCAAGACCGGTAAAACCCAGATATGTAAGTTTCAGGCCGATTGTGAATTCTTTTATTCCCAGTCAACCGCCTCCATGGGGAAAGGAGCAGGTGATACTCTCCATAGAGGGGCTGGAGGCTGTGAGGCTCAGTGATTTTGAAGGTCTTGATCATGAAACAGCAGCACAAAGAATGAATGTATCCAGACAGACCTTTGGAAGGATACTGAATAATGCAAGGCAGGTTATTGCTGACGGTCTGGTAAATGGCAAAGAGATCCTTATTCAGGGAGGATCCTTTGAATTTCCCGCAGGCACACGGCAAGGCAGGAGGCACAGGCATAGAGGTGGAAAATTTTAATAGAAAGGAGGTGACTAATATGCCAGGATTTGACGGAACAGGACCAATGGGTGCAGGCTCAATGACAGGAAGAGGATTAGGGAATTGCATTTCTGCAGGGTCCAGAATCAGACCAGGTACTGGAAGAGGTATGGGCCTGGGTTTCAGGAGGGGTTTTGGTCGCGGTATGGGCAGAGGCTTTGGCAGGGGAATGAATTCTATCCCCAACTATAATATGCCAGCATATCAGATGAACAGTGCAGATGAGCTAAACATGCTCAAGGCGGAAGCTGAAGCCCTGAAACAGGATATGGAATCAATTAACATGCGTATTAAAGAGTTGAAAAGTGATTCCTGAATATTTCTTGGACATTTTCCGCCTGCTTTGGATTTTATGACTAGATCCGGAGCAGGTGGATAATTGATGGCCGGGAATAAAAAATCCAATAAAGCTGAACTAGTTTATCAGATGATTAAATTTACAATACTCTGTGAAAATACAGTCCTTTCATCATCAGATATTATTGGTGAGCATGGCCTGTCAGTACTTATTGAAAAAGACAACAGATCATATCTTTTTGATACTGGTCAGGGGATGGGTATACTACATAATGCCATGTATTTTAAGAAAGATCTGAGCACACTGGATCAGATATTTTTAAGCCATGGCCATTATGATCATACTGGCGGACTTCTAAAGGCACTTAAACAGGTAAAAAATATTAAGGTGCATGGACATTCAGACATATTTCTTAAACGTTTTGCTATGACTAAAAGATATGGAAAGGATGTAAAAAAAGATATCAGCATTCCTGAAGCAAGGTATGTATATGAATCAATGGGTGCTAATTTTGTACTTGATAAAAAATTCCGGGAAGCAGTTCCCGGTATATGGCTGACCGGTGAAGTTCCCCGGCTTACTTCCTTTGAAAAGGGAGACTCAAGGCTTGTTGTGGAACAGTCTGATGGCCTGTTTCCAGATCATGTTAATGATGACCAGGCGCTTGCAGTTGAAACACCTAAAGGGCTTGCTGTCATATTGGGATGCGCCCATTCCGGCATGATTAATACATTAACCCATATAGTAAAAAATCTGGACAGAAAAATATATATGGTAGTTGGAGGCACCCATACTGGGTTTCTCGACAAAAAACAGCTGGATCAGACCATTGATGCGGCAAAGGGTTTTTCTATAGAAAAGCTGGGAGTATCTCACTGCTCCGGTATTACAGGCGCAATGAGATTTATGCAGGAATTCGGCAAGTCCTTTTTCCCTGCCAATGCAGGGGTAGAGATAGAGGTGTAGACAGTGTGTGGTCTATAAACCCGGATTTTTCGGCAAGATGAGCAAAAAATGTCTTTAAAATCCGATAACTATTTGATATGAAAGGCTATATTAATAATGTCGGAGGTTGAGGTGATACTCGGATCCGGGAGAAACCGCTTACTGTCTTCTTTTTTGTCCTTATATTTTGAAGTGTTGATGATTCATGCCGGGCAGCGTCCGATAATATCTGATTTCAGTCATGATTTTAAACACAAATGTTGAATATTATTAAGAAGTGTCAGGTTAAACACTCATAGCAAAATCATAAAATTTAGCAAAAGAAATGACTACATCTGGGATCGTTGTTTTATTTAGGACAGTAGGGATTCAAGAATAGGATAATGATCCTTGAATTCCATGAGAGAGCAGCCCTGACCAGAGCATCCGGGAAAAACTGGTCTTGTGGCGAGTCGAGAAGTCCTAAAAGGTTATTATTTTTTTTGTTAAAAAAAATATTGCACCTATAATTATTGCACCTAGTATTTTTTCCATTAATTTTGGAGAAAATTTATAGGAACCCATAAATGAACCAAAGGTGCCTCCAGCTAAAACCGAAATAATTAATGGGATATAATTCGTTAAGTCAATTGAATTATACTGAACGCGGGAAAGCAGTCCTGCGAAAGAATTGAACCAAATAAAAATGGCACCACAAGTCGCAGCTTCTTTTTCAGTGCCTAACCCTAAAATTATGATGAAAGGGACAAGGTAGATGCCTCCACCAATTCCAACTATGCCGGCAACCAATCCAAGTACCGAACCAGTAAGTAGCGAGATAAATATTTTTCTTTTGTTATCAATATTTAGTCTGATTGTTGTGTTTTGCCAAAAATATATGCGTATAGCTACAAAAACTAATGAGATTAAAAGTATCCAGTAAAATATTGTTTTCGGCAGTTTTAGGGCACCTCCTAAATAAGCCATAGGCATTGAAGATATTAAAAACGGCACAATAAGTTTAATATTGCCATGTTTGTTTCTAATAAAATTAAAGCTACCTATTGATGTAACAAATAAATTAAGCGACAAGGAGATCATCGGTATTGCTAAAGTATTAATACCGATTATTGCCATCAATGCGGTGTATGATGATGCTCCACCTAAGCCCACAGAAGAATAAATAAATGCCACTGTAAAAAATAGAACTGCCAGAAAATATTGCGATGTAATTATCATATCCATAGCCGTGGTAATATCCTTTTATTTATGTTTATTATATTTTTAATACCCCATCCGCTTGCGGTGGGGATTCCAATAATCCCCTCTCCTCAAGGAGAGGGTTAGGGAGAGGGGGACAAGAGTTAGTATTTTTCCTTGTCATACCCCGCTCGCTTGCGGCGGGGTAATTGATTGCGCCATACATCACAAAAAAAAACAGACGATAAGCTATTCCAGACTGCCTTGTCATATGGAATTCATAACAATCAAGTCAAGATCAAAATGCAAGAGTTCTGCCATAAAATTCAATTTATTTTTTTTATAATTATATTATAGCCCTCATTTGCATCATCAATCATGTCAAACTTGTAAGTCTGATTTCGAGATATCATAGGGAATAATTTTTTAGCCGGTGAATTTAAAAAGGACTGTTCCGACCCAAATATGATTGTTCCTCTGCCTGGATTTGCACTCTTCTTGAAAGTTATCTTTTCAAGCCCATCAGAAATAAAAAAATCAACTACAGCGCAACAAGCGGCCAGGGTAGTTGATTTTATTTAGATTTTATTAATTTTTTCCTTATCTTCATGCAAACTATAAACTAAAGGTATACGTAATTCCGAATAATACAATGTTCTCACTGAAATCTATCACTTTCACATTGTTTGCTTCTTTCTTAGCATATAAATATTTATATAAACCGTAAAATCCTATTTTTCTGAAGGGCCTCATATGAATTCCTGCTTCCAGGTTATAAAGATTACCATTCACTGTTGCATCGGGATCATCTTTGTCTTTTGGAACTTCGAGTCTACCAACACCTCCGCCCAGAAAATAATTTGCCCTTTCAATATTTAACAACTGTGCCACGTAAAGCATATTTATAGATATCAAATTAGATATTTCATAAGAATGGGTTGGGCTGGCACTGTTTGTGTAATATTCGCTAGAAAGAGAGAGCGCGATAGGAAGTCTTCCTGGCTTGAGATCGAGTGTAAGTTGGCCCCCACCTAATTTGCCAGTTGGGGATCGACTATCTCTAAAGCCTCCTTGACCTAATCTAATCGTGAAATATGTTTTTTCCTCAGTGGAAGATAAACTATTAGTTGAACTTACTATTTCCTGAGCGTAAAGTTTAAAACACGAAATAAAAACTAAACCAGACAAAAAGGATAGAGATAAAAAATATTTTCTAAACATGATCATCCCTCCTTTTTTTAACGAACCTTTTATCAAGATTTAGGAGGCCTGTTTTTTTAGGCAGTAAGCCGATAGTGATAAATATACGTTTATTTGTGATGACGTATCTGTGCTTTATTTTTTTCCATATCTTTATTTGCTGTACTTTCTGATAATAAGTTTAAAGTGAATATAGTGTTTGCTTAAGTTTATAGATATTATTTAATTACTCAAATGTCTCTCTTTTTTCTGGACACATTCTGTTTTTATACGGTCAAGCAGTTCTGACATCACAGGCTTGACATTTTTTCTGATATCACCAGCTACTATTATAAACAAAAGGTCATCTCCAGGCTTCAGATTCCCTGATCGAGCCTGAATGACTATTCTGTATATACCTGGCTTTTTCTCATATTCAGAACGCAGTAACTCAATTCTCTCATGATCACTGATAACCTCTAATTCAGTTACAGTAGACCTGTTTTTTAGTGACCATGCCCTTACTATTCCATTGTGTATAAGGATCATACCTGTGTTTTTTGCGAAGTCAGGGTCTTTTTTCATTTCAGCTATTGTCTGTGAAATATCCATATGATCCTCTGATATTTTAACATTATAATTACTAAGTGTGCTTTGGAAGTATCAATACAAAGGGTGTACCAAACATGTCCATTACACGGCTTATGGAAAATGCTGCCTTAAAGCCAAGCTTGTCTGTGAGCCAGCTCAGCACAAAGGTTATGACGCTGTCATAAAAAGCTGACACCCATTTCACTGCAGAGCGCGGTAATAGATTAAAAGACATTAAGCCTTTGCTCCGTGTCTTTTCCGTCCAAGGTTATTGTTATTCACAGCCCCAGTTCCGCCAGTTCAGGTCCAAGATATGATCTTTCGTTCTCTCCAAGGCAACCGAGTGACAGGCATATCAGGGTCCACAGGTGTACTGTATGGTAACCCGCCTCAAAATGTTCACTCAGGTCATGTATCTGAGAATGGCAGTTATGGCATGGTGCAATACAGTACAAAGCGCCGGTCTTAATTATCTGATTCAGCTTAAGCTGGCCATAGTGATACCTAGCCTCATTATACCCTGACTGCAGATATCCACCACCGCCACCACAGCAGTAGTTGTTAGACCTGTTTGGAACCATATCTATGAAATTTTCTTCGCCTACAACTGATTTTACAACAAATCTGAGATCTTCCGCCACAGGATCACCAAAGGATTTCCTTACAAGTTGACAGGGATCTTGTACAGTAAACTTTATCTTCAGGTTCCTGTTCCAGTCGGAATTGACCTTTAGTTTTCCCTCTTTGATCCACTGGGCGTAATATTGGATAATACTTTTTATTTCAAAATTATAAGGTATATTGAATTTCTTCAGCCCGGCCCGGACTGCATAGAGTTCGTGGCCTCACTCTGTATTGAGCCAGACCCTGCAACCCAGCTCTTCAACTGCCTTTGATTTTGTCCGAACAACCTGTTCCCAGGCCTCTTGGTCCTGAAGAAACATACAGTAGTTTTCAGCAGCCCATCCTTTGGTACTGTATGTCCAGTCAGCGTCAACCAGATGGAGTATCTTCCACAGGGGCACCATCTCATCGGGTTCAGTAACAGGTTCCCTGGAATTCTGGTTTAATAAAAAATATGCCCCTTGCTTGTTTACGGGTGCCTGCAGTTTTTCCCAACCTTCCTGCTCTTCTCTAACCTCTTCACACACATCTTCAACAACAAATTGGAAATCCTCTTCAGTTGCCCCCATGGCGCTGCATGTTTCATTTTTAAGCGCCATGTCGCATGACGCGCGTATCCCTTTTGGCCTGTCATCTCTGTCCCATGTCTGGCGGGCCAGCCCAATAATCTGTGGGATATCAACCTCCATGGGACATGAATGGAGACATCTCATGCACATGCTGCACATCCAGACCCAGGGGGAGCTTGCGGCCTCCTGATCAAGGCCCATGGCGATCATTCTTATAAATTTCCTGGGGTCCATGTTTTCCAGACCAGTGGCCGGGCAGCCCGCGGAGCATGTGCCGCAGGTCACGCATTGGTTCAGGTTGTTATCAGGCAAGAGCTTTTCCACCTTCTCTCTGAATTCTGAAATTTTTGGATCTATACTGATTGCTTCAGCTTCCATTTAAACTCCTCCATAAATTAATGCCTCCAACTGTTGGCTTTAAGCCATAACTTTTTTTAATGCTTATGCTGATGGCTATAAGCTAATAGCCTCTTAAAAACCTACCCGATAGTTTCTTTCACCACCTTAAGGACTTTGTCAGGATTAAATGGCTTATTTATAACTGCAACAGCATTTTTTATAGCGTGCTTTGGATCTGACAGGCCGCTAATAACAATAACAGGAGTATCTTTGAGCTCTTTATTCTGCACCATCTTGCGGTAAAATCTTGGTCCCCATTCTTTGGGCATCTCCAGGTCCAGCGTGATCAAGTCCGGCTTGATCCTCTTTACCAGAGCCTCTGCTATGGCGCCGTCACTGGCAATGGTGGCCTTATAACCATTGTCCTCAAAAATCTCTTTTAAATATTTTGATGTGGTATGGTCATCCTCGACTACTAAAATTTTTTTTCCCATGATTAAACTCCTTTGTAATAGATAAATTAAAAGAATTGATCTTCTAAATTATTCCTGTTTTTATCCTGGTATCTCAATTATGAATTGAGATCCCTCTCCCTTTTTTGATTTAACTGATATGGTCCCTTTATGCTGCTTTACAATATGATTTGAAATAAAAAGGCCAAACCCTGTCCCTTTGTTTCCCTTTGATGAGAAAAACAGCTGAAAAAGCCTTTCCTTTGTTGCCTTATCCATTCCTGTCCCATTATCTGATATTTCAAATACAGTGCTACTGTTTATACTTTTTACCGAAAAATGGATTTCATGGCTGGTTTTAGAATCATCTTCAAGACATGCATCCGCTGCATTATCAAGGATATTGATCAATGCTGATCTCATGGAGTCTTCATCCATTATGATCTCTTGAGGCGCGCCCTTAAAATCGCGAATTAGTCTGATTTCTCTATCCCTGATCTTTGGTTCAATCATATCCGTCACATCATTTAAGAATTTCATGGTATTAACATGTTCTGTCTTAAGCTCTCTCTCCTTTGCGTAAAAAAGTACATCCATTACAATCTTTTTGATTCTTGTACTGATTGTCCTTACTGCTTCAAAACCTTCAAGGATTTTTTCATTATCTTTTTTTGTTAGCCCAGAATTCAGGAGATAAATACCTCCATCCATGTTTGTGAGAACCCCTTTAATATCATGGGAGATTGACACCAGCATGAGCCCCAAGGATGAAAGATGGTCCTGAAGCACTATTTTTTCACGTACCAGCTCCTCCAGGTGTTCTGTATATTCTTTCAGCTTCTGCCGCATAAGGATCTTTTCATTAACCCTTTTCAAGGAGATTTCCAGTGCATCAATATTAATGGGCTTGGTGATAAAATCCACTGCCTCATATTTCAGGCTTTTTATGGCAAGATCCATATCTCCGTGTCCGGTGATCATGATCACATCAGCATCAGGATCATCCTGCTTTATGTTTTTAAGAAGCTCTATCCCATCAATACCCGGCATCTTGATATCCGCCAACACAATGTCAGGAGTTATCTCTTTATAAAGTTTTAACGCCTTTATAAAGTTTTAACGCCTCATTGCCATTTTTAGCCTGATGAACAGAATAGCCCATATCAAGCAGTGATATATTCAGTACATCCCTTATGTCATCCTCATCATCAACAAGCAGAATTTTTATTTCGTTCTCAAGTCTGTCCATTAACGGCCTCCTTGATTTTTCATAATCCTGTCAGCCCTTGGTATGCTGATTGTAAAAAAGGCCCCTTTATTTTCTGCTGATGGTCTTACCTCTATGCTTCCGCCAATCTCTTCTATAAAACTATAACTTATTGAAAGACCGAGTCCGGTGCCTTTACCCACTCCCTTTGTTGTAAAAAAAGGCTCAAATATCTTGTCTGATATCTCTGCTGAGATTCCGATCCCTGTGTCAATAATCTCAATAATAACGTTTTCTTCATTGGAACGGGTATATATCCTGATTGCATCACTGCCCTCTTTTATCCCCAGGCCGTCCCGCTTTTCCTCAATCGCATCTCTGCTGTTCACCAGAAAGTTAATAAATACCTGCTCAAGCTGTCCTGGGTCTGCTATAACTTCAGGCAGTCTTTGTTCCTGCTCCCAGACAAGTTCAATCTCCCTTACCTTCAGCTGCTGACTGAAAAGATCAAATGCGTTTTTTAGAATATCATTGGGCTGGACAAGCTCAAGCTCCATGTTTGATTTACGCGCAAACTGACGCATATGGTTTATTATGTTTGAAGCACGGTCCACATTGCAGTCCATTTTTGAAATAAGCGTGTCAAGTGTAGCGTCATCAATTGGTTCCTGCTTTCTTTGTTTTTTTAACAGGAAACCGCTTGCTGTTTTTATTACAGAAAGAGGCTGATTCAGCTCGTGGGCCACGCCGCTGGCCATTACTCCCAGGGTTGCCATCTTACTCGCCTGTATTAACTGCTGTTCTGTTTCAAGACGTCTGGTAATATCTGTCGAAGCCACAAGGAGCACTTTTTTTTCAGGGTATTTATACGCAGATATCCACATGTCCACATAGATGTTTCTGCCCTGTTTAGTTGCCTGTTTTACCTTGTCTATAAAAGACAGGGATCTTATCTTTGTAAAAAATATCTCTCTTTCATCTGCATTAAAGAGATCTAAAAATGATCTTCCTATAAGATTATCTCTGGTGTACTGATAAGCAGCAGTGGCACTGATGTTACAGTCTATGATAACAAGGGTTTCATAATCCAATACAAACAAGGGGTTTGGAATATTATTGAAGATGGAAAAGTATCTCTCTTCAGACTGTTTGAGCTGCTCTTCGAGCTGTTTGCTCGGAGTGATATCGAGGTTCATTTCAACAGCAGCAACAATTTCACCCTTTGAGTTCTTAATTGGAGCAGTCTTTGCAATCCAGTAGGTAGTACTATTATTTTTATTAACCCCTTTTTCCTCACTGTAATGAGATTTTCCATCCTTAAATGTCTTTTCAACCGGACAGTTTTCGCATTTGCGTTTGCGGTCTTTATATGCCTCATAACAGAAAGTACCCGGTTCAGGAGCGAATTTGTCCTTAAACTCCTTATTGTATTTAATAATCCTGTAATCCCTGTCGTGCACTGTAATCAGGCATGGTACAAGGTCGAAGAGGTTATCGTACTCTTTCATGACCTCTTTTAAATCCAGGTCCTTAATTGTTTCAGTTTCTTTAATCATGCTTTGATTCTATCCATGACATCTTTTTTAACAGTCAGGTTAAGATCGATGCCCAGGTCTTTTACATTGAGACCAAGGCACAGGCCAATAAGTTGAGGCAGATACATGACAGTGATATCAAGACTCTCGTTCATGTATTTTGATGCCTGATTCTGGTATGCCTCAAGATTCATCTGACACATGGGGCATACAGTTGCTATGATATCCGCTCCTTTTGCAGCTTTAAGGATATCAGCTACCAGTTTTATGGCAGACTCTGGTTTTGTATTCATGTTTGATGCACCGCAGCACCTGCCTCCCATGTCCCATTCAAAAATGTCTGCTCCGGTGGCAGAGATAAGAGGCTCCATCGAAGCAGGCCTTTCAGGATCATCAAAAACAGGATAAGGTCTCAGACACTGGCATCCGTAATAGGGAGCCACAGATATGCCTGATAGAAATTTTTGGGAATGGGCCTTTATTTGTCCTGCAGTTATATCATTGGCAAGTACATCTAATATGTGTCTTACCTTTATCCTGTTTTGCAATTTCAGGTTTTCTGACTCACGCACGTGGTTTATTCTGTCCTGTAAAGCCCCATCAGCCCTTGATTTTTCCTCTACTTTTTTCAGGTTAAGATAGCAGGCGCTACATGGGACTACTACATCCCCGGCATCTTTCATTTTTTCAGCCAGCGCAAGATTCCTTGCAGGGAGGGCCAGTGATAAGAGTTCGCTGACCGGCTCCGCAGCGTTGGCGCCGCAGCATGTCCAGTCATCAAGATCTTCGATCTGCGCACCCAGCGCGCCTAAAACAGCCCTTGTGGATATGTCAAATTCCTTTGCTGTCCCTTCAAGGGAGCAGCCTGGATAATACGTGTATTTCATTTCTTGCCCTCCAGTTGTTCTACTCGCTGAAACACAGGTTCAAGTTTGCCACTGCCCTTTGAAGGAATCTCTATGGAAATCTTTCCTTTAAGCATAAGCTTTATCCCAATCGGAGTGTATTTTAAGGGTAGAAAAGGGTCCATCATTGAAGCGAAATAAAGGGTCATGAATTCCATCTCCTTCACTCGTCCATGACGGCGCACGCTGTTAATAAAGTTTTTATAAAACAATGTGCTACCTTTGTATTTTTTGATATTTTTTTCTGAGGCTAGCCGTTTGAGCCCATTCATCGCCTCGGTCAAAGGTAGGCCTCGCGGGCACCTGAGAGTACAGTAATAACATGAAGAGCAAAGAATAAATGTTTTGGAATTAAATATTTCATTCTCTTTGTTCATTAAAACCATTCGCCACATCTTTCGAGGTGTATAATCCATGGCAAATGAATTTGGACATGAGCCCGTGCATGTACCGCACTGAATGCAGCTCCTTACCATATCCTGGATCTTTATAAGATTATTAGCACGTGATTCTGATGTGCTGTCCATGCTGATTTTCATTGATTGGGTCTGGGTCATAAAAAATTTCCTTTGTTTTTATCAGAGATCAGAATATCGATTTAACCTATTGCCACATCTATTATTTCAAGCATCTGTTGTTTAAGAAATCCATCCACATGGGACGCATTGTTCGGGCACACTGCCGCGCATGAACCGCATCCCTGGCACATTACCGGATTTATTGATATCTGATCCAGTTCGATATCCAAGGCTCTTGCCCCGTAGGGGCAGGCGTCAATGCATTTCTGGCACAGGCTGCAGATGGCGTGATGTACTTTTGCAACAATCCTGTCTGATGCTATTTTTTTCTTTGAGAGTATTCTTAAGGATCTCTGAGCTGCTGCCTCTGCTGACGCAATAGTTTCAGATATAGTTCCCGGAGATCGCGCGAGCCCGCACGCAAAAACCCCCTCTTTAATAGAATCAACAGGCCTCCATTTATATTCTGCTTCCGCGAAAAATCCATCCTGGTCAACTGAAAATTCCAATGACTCGGATATATCTTTCATATTATTGGGCACAATGCCTGACGCTAGTACAACAAGGTCTGCATTTATCTTGATAGCTTCTCTGAGTACCGGATCATAGACCGAGACCTCTATTTTATCATTTAATGGCTGGGTATCAGGTTTCCTGTCCAGATCATACTGTATAAAAAAGATGCTCTTATTCCTTGCCTGAGTATAATAGGTTTCAGAAAATCCATAGGTCATCATGTCTCTGTAAATGATATAGATATTTATATCAGGATTTTTTTCTTTTAGTTTGAGTGCCTGTTTTACAGAATTATTACAGCAGACCCTGGAGCAGTAATTTTTAGGCTCCTCCCTGCAGTCCGCACACTGGATCATTACAAGGGAATTCAGTTTCAAAGGATCAATGCTGCTGTCTTTAAGACCGGTCTCAAGGTCCTTCTGTGTTATAATCATGCTGCTCGCACCATATGAATAGGACGTTGGAACACCTTCACCACCTCCGGTGGCGATGATTGACGCGCCATGCTCAATGGATTTAGCGATGCCATCAGAGTCCTCAATGGTTGTGAAATATTTTCCTGCCTCCCCAACGCATGATATGATCCGGGAATTCAGGTAAAGGTCTATGAGCGGGTGTTTATTGACCTTCTGCTGAATTTCTTCCAGATATGTGCTGACATCATGGCCGTCAATGGTCTGGTCTATCCATAGGAGGTTTCCACCAGGCCTGTCTGTTTTTTCCACAATTTCTACCCTGTATCCGTGATCAGCAACCGCAAGCGCTGCTGTCATGCCTGCAATTCCACCTCCCACAACAAGACAGCTCTGTATTATTGGGATGGATTCCCCCGGTACAGGATCCGCATGCTTGAGTTTTGTTATTCCTGTTTCTATTGCCTTTAGGATAATTTTCTCTTTAGTATCATCATCATTAACGCACGTGAAAACAGGTGTGCGTATATCAACCACCTCAAAAAGGGATCTGTTAATGCCAAGCTTTTCAGACAGCTCCTTTATCCTGTTCGCATAAACATGTGGGAGACAGGCACCTATAAGCACCCTGTTGCAGTTTGAATCTTGTATCTTTTCAATCATTTCATCCCAGCCGTTACGGGTGCATGTCTGGCTGATAAATTTCACCTCAGTTACGCATACCTGTTTTTTTAGATATATTGACATCTCATTTTTTTGAGTATCATTAAAAACAGCGCTGTTGCATGTACATAATAAGACGCAGATCTCCGGAAGCTCTCTTGACACATCCCTTGAGTTAGACTCCGGCTCCCGTTCAAGCATCAGGCTGCCACCGCCTGAGTGTATTGCCCTGGACGCGGAAAGCGCCGCAGATGATGCCTGTATGACAGATTCATTGATATCTTTGAGTCCTGAAAATCCTCCTCCAATGTATATGCCGTCACGAACTGTCCTGTTCAGCGAAAAGGGTTCAGTATTAAAGAATCCCCAATCATTAAGATTTATATTAAGGCTGTCCGCAAGGTTTTGTGCTGATTTAGCGGGCCTCTGTCCGACAGACAGTACCAGCATGTCATTGCTTATCTCCTTTACTGTGCCGTCGCTCTGTACGCATCTTACAACCAGGTCATTGTCTTTCTCATAATAATCAACAGAATGGATCCTGGTCCTTTCAAATTTTATATTATGAAGCTTTTCAGCCTCATCACGGTATCTTTGATACGGCTTGCCAAATGTCCTCATGTCCATGTAATAGATTGTTAATTCCACATCAGGACCGGCCTTTTCTCTGGCAAGAACAGCCTCTTTAAGAGCGTACATGCAGCAGATATTGGAACAGAAATCCGCGTTTGTCTGGATATCTCTTGAACCGACGCACTGGATCCAGCCTATCTTTTTAACTGGAGTGTTATCAGGCTTACGAAGGAGTTTACCATTTGTTGGGCCTGTCCCGCTTAAAAGCCTTTCAAATTCAATGCTTGTAAACACATTGGGATATACGCCGTGGCCATACAGGTTTTTGCCTGTCAAGGGATCATAGAATTCAGTACCTCCGCAAAGCACTACGGACCCGACATCCATCTGTATCCTGTTTGTTTCTTCCTGGTCCTCATAGATTTTCAGAATCATGGGTATCAGATTTTCCGGATCAAATGGTTTCACAAGGTAGTCAAGGGCCCCTATCTTCATCGCCTCCACAGCTGTCTCTACGGTGGCGTATGCTGTCATCATAACAACAGTCAGTTCAGGGTTAGCCTCTTTTGCCTTTTTAAGAAGTTCAACACCATCCATACCAGGCATCTTGATGTCGGTAAGCATGAGATGATATGTGTCTTGCGACAGCATATTAACGGCGTCGTCACCTGATTCAGCTGAATCAATGAAAAATCCTTCCGTCTCAAGCCATTCCTTTAGTGAGTTTCTAACAATCAATTCATCATCAACAACAAGTATCCTGAAATCTTTGCGACCCTCTTTTGAGAGCCTTATTGCGTTGGTTGGACAGACTTTTACACACTCACCACACTGGGTGCACGCGGAATAATCAATCACATAGGGATTGGGAATAGAATGGGGTATGGGCAGATATATGGCTTTTCTTCTGGTCATACCTTCGTTAAAGATGTCTGGAATCTCAACAGGGCAGGCTTCCGCGCAAGCATTGCAACCAATGCACATATTAGGGTCTACCCATCTGGGTTTCTGTTTTAAGGTGACCTGAAAATTGCCGCTTTCACCCTCTGCGGATATCAGTTCTGTGCTGGGAAGAATATTAATGTTCTCATGGAAAAGGCCCTTTCGCAGACAGTATTGCGATGAATCATCACGGTTGATAAGTGGAAGCATTCTGCACATCCCGCAGTGATTGGTGGGAAACTGATAGTCCAGCTGGGTCAGCAGCCCTCCCATATGATCAGAGCTGTCTATAAGCGTAACATTGTAACCTGTTTCAGCAAGGTCAAGAGCGGATCTTGTTCCGCTTATGCCAGCTCCAACAACTAATGCCTTGCCAGTTTTTTTGTTCATATTTTCCTCCAGTTAGCTGAGCAACTTGATTTTATCTTTTTTTATCTGTGAATGATGTCAGCTAATCTATGCCCACTACTTCACCATATTCATCCTCCTTAAACTCAGAAAGAGGCGGTTTTTGATCCACACTCCTGCCCGCCTCATAATCAAAACTGGCCTGCGTGCGTCTTGATACAGTCCTGAAGAGCTCAGTCAAAGGGATGTCATTGGGACACGCGTTTGAACACTGACCACACCCAATACACGCGGTGGACATATGGGCTATCCTTGTCATATGGAAAAATATGGTATCCGTGGGCATCTTAATGGCGCCCTTGTTTTTAGACCATTGCAGGTATTGTACAGGATCATGGTTAAAAACATCTGTCACAAACACGCATTCCTTGCAGTAACATACTGGACATGCCACCCTGCAGTTATAGCAGTTAACGCAGTTAGCAAGATAGGTTGAGAGTTTTTCAATACTGTTTATTGATTCCTCCGTCTGCTCAAACATTTTGTCCCGGGCTGAAGTTCTGTTGCTGATAAGGGCCTCTAATATCTGTTTTCTTAATTTCGGATCTTCTGATGAAGAGAGATTAAGAGTATCTAGAATTGCATCACCCGCATCTGTCATGGATTTTACTAGAAATG
Source organism: Deltaproteobacteria bacterium (assembly GCA_019307745.1). GTDB lineage: Bacteria > Desulfobacterota > DSM-4660 > Desulfatiglandales > HGW-15 > JAFDJA01. The sequence continues at coordinate 28,807 of JAFDJA010000056.1, forward strand.
CTGAATCTGTATCCATTCCATATAGGCCGATAATGATATCCGCGCCAGTTGGCTCTAAATGCTCACAGACGCCGCACGCGGATGCAAGGTTCGAGTCCTCTTTTCCTGAAAGGATGTTTTTTGAAAATTCAGACAGCATACCGGGGTCCTGTGAGGCCATATCATTGTAGACCTTGTTAGAATATGCGCCCAGGCAGTCTACTCCCATAATTATGATCTCATCAGCGTTCCCCTGATTGAGCTTGATCAATTCGATGAACGCCCTTATCTCACAGGGTCGTAAAACAACAGCAATCTTTTCATTGGTCTTTTTTCGTGTGAGTCTGGATACCAGTTTAGCGCTGTTAACAGGAAATGATGGTGTCAAGGGGTCAGCATCTGCCATTTTTTCAGGGTCAGATATCAATGCCGGCATTACCGCGTTTTTCATAGGCATATGCTGGGGTACAAGTATAGCACTTATCTCTTCCAGGTTCAGGACAGATTTTAAAAATTCCTGAACAGATCCTGGGAGGTTTTTGTCTCTTACAGTATGTTGTGCAGTTACTGCCATTTATGTCCTCCGATATCTTGTTGTTAAGGTTAAATAACCATTTTCTGTTTTGTCTGGCTTGGACCAAGCTCTTTAATCTGATGTGTCAGCTCCTTCATGACCTGGGCAAATTCGATGCCGTCGCTGGCTCCGATCCATGTAAGTCTCAGCCTTTCCTTTTCAAAACCCATCTGGGGCAGGATCTCCTTTAAGAGCTTGATCTTTCTTCTTGCCTTGTAATTTCCATTAATATAATGACAGTCGCCTGGATGGCATCCACTGATAAGGACACCGTCTGCTCCTTCTAAAAATGCCTTGATAACATACTGGGAATCTACCATGCCTGTACACATCACCCTTATGAGCCTGACATTTTTAGGATAGGTAAGCCTTGATGTGCCTGCAAGATCAGCAGCAGTATATGTGCACCAGTTGCATACAAAAGCTATTATAGTTGGTTCAAACTCTTTCATAATCTCCTCCAAATTTATAAAGATTAAAAACCTGTGATATATTTGATTTTTTTCTTTTCTTTTTTATCCAGTATTGCTACATCCCCACAGAATTGAGAGCATCTATTATCCCATCAAATTCCGCGAATATCTGTTTCTTGTTAAAGTGCCGTACCTGAGCAGCGCCGCTTGGACAGAAGCCTGAACAGCTGCCGCAGCCTTTGCACACCGCCTCGTTTACAACTGACACATTGCGCCTTTCATCAAATTCAATGGCGGAATAGGTGCAGAGATCGATACATGTCTGACATCCGGCGCAGAGATCCGAATCTATCCATGATATGGTTGAGGGAACTTCAACCTTTCCCCTTGTGGCAAGGGACAGGGCCTTTGCAGCCGCGCCTGATGCCTGGGCAACTGTGTCAGGGATGTCTTTTGGAGACTGGCACGCACCGGCAAGAAACACACCATCAGTTGATGTGTTAAGAGGACCCAGCTTTGGATGCTCTTCAAGGAAAAACCCGTCCGCACCCAGGTTGACGCCAAAAATCCTTCCTGTCTCGTGCGCGTTCTCCCTTGCCTCCATCGCGACGCACAGCACTACCATATCCACCGGCACCCTGATTGCTTCCCCAAGTAGCGTGTCTTCGGCAATGGCAATAAGTTTTCCTTCCTCTTCAGGCCCTTTTGCGCTGTCCGTTATCTCAGCCACTTTACCTCTGATAAAGGTTGTTCCTTCCTCCTGGCATCTTTTGTAAAACTCCTCATATCCCTTTCCAAAGCATCTCTGATCTATATAAAAGTCATACACCTTTGTGTCATGACCAACCTTTTCCTTTAACAGATGCGAGTACTTAAGGGCATACATGCAGCAGACACGTGAACAGTATTTGTGGTAATTTTCATCTCTTGATCCTATGCAGTGAAGCAGGGCAACACTTTTTGGTGTTTTTGTGTGTTCACCATTTTCATCCTTTATCAGGATCTTTCCACCGGTAGGACCTGTGGCATTGCTCAGCCTTTCAAATTCAAGGCTGGTATAGACATTTAGAAGTCTTCCATATCCAAACTGCTTCATGGGAGAGGGGTCCATAAGATCATATCCAGTTGCCAGGATAATGCTCCCCACCCTTTTTTCTATCTTTTCCTCTTCCATGCCGTGGTCAATAGCCTTTGCCTCGCATACTGACACGCATTCCATGCATTCGGAGCACACACCGCAGTTAAGGCACCTTTCAGCCTCTTTTTGGGCCGTATCCTCGGAAAAACAGAGTTCAACCTCTTTAAAGTCAGAGCTCCTCTGTTCAGAATTTCTTAGTTCGGCATAAGCCCTTTGCTTTTTATCCGCTTTAGCTGGTATATCCTGCCAGTCATTTCCAGTACCCTGGTCAGCTTCTGCCTGCTCCTTGAACTCCTCAAGGTTCTCGCCCTTGAGAAAACAGTCAATGGCCTTAACCGCCTTGTGCGCATCTCCCACAGCCTCAATGACAGTCGCAGGGCCTGTAACCGCGTCGCCGCAGGCAAATACCTTTGGGTAAGAAGTCTGCATGGTGGTTCTGTCCGCCTGTATTCGGCCTCTCTGTGTCCATATTATCTCCGGCCTGGTCTCGGACCATGATCTGTCAATTCTTTGGCCAATGGCCGGGACTACCGCGTCGCATTCGATTATAAACTCTGATCCCTGCACGGGTTCAGGCCTTCTGCGGCCGCTTTCATCCGGAGGACCAAGCTCTGTCTTTATGCATCCAAGTCCTTTTAATTTTCCATTCTGTACATCTACATTTATTGGCGCGGTAAGGTATGAAAGTTTTATTCCTTCATCAAGGACACCTGTTATCTCCTCTTCATAGGCAGGCATCTCTTCCCGTGAACGTCTGTACACAATAATCACTTCCTCAGCGCCAAGTCTTTTAATGCTGCGCGCTGCGTCTATTGCCACATTCCCGCCGCCAATGACCGTCACCTTTTTACCAGGAACCTTTCTCGCGCCGAGATTCACATCCCTTAGAAGCCTCACCGCGTCAATTACCTGATCGCTCTGATCTTCGCCAGGGATGTTCATTGACATGGATTCGTGGGCACCGATACCGATAAAGATTGCTGAAAATCCTTCATTTTCAAGATCTTTCAGTGTAATGTCCTTTCCTAGCCTGACACCTGTTTTTGCTTCTATTCCATGTCTCAGGATATTATTAATCTCCCTGTCCAGTACCTCGGGAGGGAGCCTGTAATCAGGTATTCCAACCCTGAGCATGCCTCCAAGCTTGTCCAGTGCCTCAAAGATAGTTACGCTGTATCCCTTGAGCCTCAGATAGTACGCTGCCGTGAGTCCTGCTGGTCCTCCGCCTATTATCGCGACTTTCTGATCTTTTTCCTCTATCTCAGGAAGGGGCAGGGACTCAAGGTCCACCCGGTCAGCCGCGAATCTTTTAAGGTCCCGTATCGCAATTGCCTCATCCACCTCCATCCTTCTGCATACCTCTTCACATGGATGGGGACATATCCTGCCCAAGGTGCCCGGCAGGGGTAATTTTTCCATTATCAGGGTTACTGCCTGTTCGTGTTTTCCCTGCTTGATAAGCTGGACATATCCCTGCACATTGGTGTTTGCAGGGCAGGTCATAACGCATGGAGCCCTGTCTGCCTTGTCTATGCAGTAGGTGATTGGAACTGCCTGAGGAAATGGTCTGTATATGGCATTTCTTTGAGCAAGCCCCATGTCCCATTCACTTGATGATGTGACAGGGCATACTTTTACGCACTCTCCGCATCCAGTGCACACCCCCTCTTCTACATATCTTGGTTTTTTTCTTATGGTCACAGTATAGTTGCCGATATATCCGGATACATCCTCAACTTCACTGTAAGAATAGAGTTCAACGTTAGGGCTCTGCGCCACCTCAACCATTTTTGGGGTTCCAATACATGCCGCGCAGTCAAGGGTGGGAAATGTTTTGTCAAACTGGAGCATATGCCCGCCGATAGTGGGATTTTTTTCCACTAAATATACCCTGTGACCTGAGGCACCCACATCCAGAGCAGCCTGCATTCCTGCAATACCGCCGCCTACCACAAGCACATCAGGGTTTACATTTACCTGCCTTGTCTCAAGACTGCTGTGATAATTGACCCTGTTTATGGCTGCCGCGGAAAGTGTCTTTGCCTTTCTTGTTGCCTCGTCCTCATCTTCTGTAACCCATGAGACCTGTTCGCGCACAGATGCCATCTGGAAGTAATAGGGGTTTAAGCCGGCTCGCTGGCAAGCCGCTTGAAATGTTTTTTCATGCAATCTTGGCGAACAGGATGCCACCACCACACGATTAAGACCATATTCTTTGATATCTTTTTCAATCATATCCTGGCCCGGATCTGAGCACATGAACTTGTAATATCTGGCAACAACAACATTTTTCAGCTGGCGTGCAAAATCCGCAACCTCTTCAACCCTAACCTTGTAAGTTATATTTATGCCGCAGTAACAGATATAAAATCCTATTCGATTTGACATTAATTCCTCCAGCTTTGAACTATTAATCCGGATATAAAGCGTTTGTTTTAATTGTTTTTTTATTTATCAGCTTCTGAATTATCTCTAAAAGCTCCTCTGCCTCAGGCGGTTTTTCAAGAAAGTCGTCTGGCTGAGGCAGAGACAGATCCTGCCTGCTGTACTTAAAGAGCAGTTTCTGATCCACAGTTGAAAGCATAATAACCGGGATACAGCTCAATACTTCATCACTTTTGATGATCTGATAAAGCTGTATGGCTCCTGCCCTTGGCATCATCGCGTCAAGTATGATGAGATCCGGTTTTGAAGCCTTAATGGTTTCAATTTCCTGTCCAGTCCTGGGGATCGTAGTCCTATAGCTGTTTGACTTCAGAAGATTGGAAAGGAATATCCTCATTTCTGGTTCTGTCTCTATTATTGCAACATGTTTTTTGCTCTCCTTTTTCATGCTAATGCCTCTATTGATCCTGTGTTGCGTTAATGGCTCAGGCCAACCTGCAAATTCACAGTTAGCAGTTCATTGATTCCTTTAAGCATAAGCCGTGCCATATTGATGTGAAATCCGGATAGCATTATACTGCAGTGCTTTTCGGGCTTTTTTTGTAAAATTATGTTTGAAAGGCGCAGTTGAAATGATGCATTTTTTTGCAACATACATCTCCCTTTATTTCTTAATAGATTTTTAATAACAGTCGGTTAAATCGAAACGTAGTGTTGCATTAATGTTGCGAAACATATGGTTGCAAATGATGCAATCTCTTGGAGTCAGCTTTTGCGTGCCATGGAGAATGGAGAGGATATGGAGATAATGGTTACAGAATTAAATTTACCCTTATATATTGTATTCGGTATTTATCAGGAGAGAAGATTATGTTTCTTCATTTTGCGCCATAATGTTGTACGGTCTATATTAAGTACTTTCGAGGTCCTGCTCCTGTTCCAGCTGTTTTTATTCAGCGCATTAAGAATGACTTCTCTTTCACCGTGACGGGAGGGAGCAAACTGTGTTTTAATATTTCTGATCTCCTGAGATGAGACAGGCTGTTCATTAACCAGGTAATCAGGAAGGTGGTTTGGCTGAATAATATTTTCTCTGCATATTATCAGTGCATGCTCAAGGATGTTCTCCAGTTCTCTGACATTTCCAGGATAATCATAATTTAACAGCATATCCATGACCGGCTCTGATATGGCGGAGATGTTTTTTCCTGTTACCGCGCAGAGGTTCCTCAGCACATATTTTACAAGTATAGGCAGATCAACTCTTCTATCTTTCAAAGAGGGCAGTTCTATTCGGAACACGTTAAGCCTGTAGAACAGATCTTCCCTGAACAGTTTCTGTATGACCATACTGTTCAGCCCCCTGTTTGTTGCCGCGATAATCCTGACATTGACCTTGCTTGTGTTTTTACTCCCCAGGGGATAAAATTCCTGCTCATCTATTACACGAAGGAGTTTTGCCTGCAGAGACAGGGGAAGATCTCCTATTTCATCAAGGAATATGGTTCCTTTGTCAGCCTCATGGAATCTGCCGGGTTTGTCTTTAAATGCACCGGTAAAAGCGCCTTTAACATAACCGAACATTTCTGACTCAAGCAGGTTGTCAGGCAGGGCTGCGCAGTTGACCTTTATAAACGGTTTGTCTGATCTTTTGCTGCTGGAATGTATGACCTTTGCCAGCAGGTCTTTGCCTGTTCCTGTCTGGCCCTCAATGAGGATAGTTGAATCGGTCTGGGCAATCACATTGACTATTTCAAATATTTTCTGCATGGAAGGGGCTTTCCCCACCATGTCATGAAATGTGTGCTTGTCGCTTATTGCCCTGTCAAACTGGTGAGCCAGGGTAAGATCTTTAAAGGTTGCAATTCCTCCTATAACGACCCCTTTATCGTTCTTGAGAGCCATGTAATTTGCGCTTACAGGTATTGTCTGCCCATCTTTTGTGGTCATTTTACCATGACGGTTATTCCTGGCCTTGCCATCATTGATAGACTGGTGGAGCCGTTCAAGGTCTTCAGCTGCGTGTGGTCCAAATAGCCCCTCTACTGGCCTTCCCAGTGCCTGTTTTCGACCATATCCGAATATTTTTTCTGAAGCGCTGTTGAAAAAGGTTATATGCCCGCCCCTGTTTACGGTGAAGACTCCGGTATCAAGTGTGTCCAGAATTATTTTCAGGCTCTTTTCTTCATGATGGATTCTGTCAATAAGGCTGGATATTGGAGTGTTATCCTGCAACACAGCAAGACATCCAGCAAGATTATTGCTGGAATCATAGATGGGAGTCGCAAATCTCCTTAAAAAGATCTCCTGATCATTTTCATTTTTTACTGTTACATTAAGGTCCTGACATCTGTTTGTACTGTCTTTGTCTTTTTTCAAGATACAGTTAACAAGACAGGGAATACCTGTAAGTATCTCCTGGCAGTCCTTTTCTATGATATCCTCTTCCTTAAGCCCTATGAGTGACTGCGCGCTGGAATTAATGCTGGTGACCCTGTTGTCCAGGTCTACAGTAAGCGCTCCAACATTAAGTCTTTCCAGCAGGCTGATCCACTGTCTGCTCAACACTGTTGTAATCTGATCTTTATTATGTGGTATCTGCAACATAAAGTTTTAAATCCTTTGAAGGTGCTATTCATATCATATAAAAGAATAAGCATATATTGTGCCATCTGCCACATATTGTGAGTGATTAGGGTAACTGATTGATATTTAAGATTTAAATTTCAGGAAGGGGGAAGGTGGCTTGTTGTATTGTTGCAGTTATGCAGGAGTATTTCTTACGGTTTATTTGCAATGATGCAGCTGTGTTGAGATGAATTTATTTGTTTTTGAAACGCCCGTCCTTTTCAGGAAGTTTGATATTGAGTCTGTTTATCTTGCGCCAGAGTGTAGTTGGGTGCATGCCAAGCTGTTCAGCTGTTATCTTTCGGTTCCATCTGTTCTTTTTCAGGGCATTGCTGAGAAAATTCCTCTCTATTGTCTCCCATGGCAACCCTTTGCGAAGGGCTTCATTGTTTATAACACCATCTTTTATTTCTGTGTCAGGCTGCAGATGTTCAGGAAGATGATCAATGCTGATATAGCTGTCTTTGCATATGACTGATGCGAACTCTATTATGTTTTCCAGTTCCCTGATATTGCCTGGAAATTCATGGGCCATGAGTATAGACAGGGTTTCAGGTGTTATGCCATGGATATCTTTTCCATTTAAGCGAGAAAACTTTTTTACAAAGCGATCAACTAGGAGTGGGATATCCTCTTTTCTCTCCTTTAGAGGAGGGAGTGTGAGCCGGACGACGTTTATTCTGTAATACAGGTCTTCACGAAACAGACCTTTTCTAACCAGCTCATCCAGGTTTTTGTTTGTGGCTGCAACAATTCTCACATCCGCCTTTTCCGATTTTGTGCTTCCCAAAGGCTCATACACCCTTTCTTGGAGCACACGCAAAAGCCTTACTTGTAAGGCGGAAGATATATCTCCAATCTCATCAAGAAACAAGGTGCCGCCTCTGGCAAGAGCAATCCGGCCGGGCTTGTCTTTTTTCGCGTCTGTAAACGCGCCAGCTTTGTATCCGAACAGTTCAGACTCAAGCAGGGTGTCTGGAATAGACCCGCAGTTTATGGTGACAATCGGCCCTTCTTTTCTGTGGCTCAGGGAGTGGATAGCCTTTGCAAAGAGCTCCTTTCCAGTCCCGCTTTGGCCTTCAATAAGTATTGTTGTATTGCTTTCCGCTACCTGTTCTATCATTGCAAAGAGACGCTGCATCTCTTTATTTTTACTGATAATATCCTGGAAAGTTTTTTGTCCTGAAATCTCTTTTTTCAGCTCCTCAACAAGACTCAAATCACGGAAGGTCTCAGCTCCACCAATAACATTGCCTTTTTTGTCTTTAAGAATGGCGGTGGAAATGCTGATAGGTATTCGCTCACTCTCCGCGTTAACAATATACACAGGCTGGTTCACTATCTGTTTGCCTGTCTCCATGGTCCTGCGCAGGACACACCCTTTTTCACATATATTTGCCCTGAACACCTCCCAGCAGTGGTTGCCAATGGCATCCTCTCTTTTGATGCTGGTTATCTTTTCCGCGGCAGTGTTGAATGATGTAATCTTCCATTCCGTGTCCACAGTAAAGACGCCGTCAGCAATGCTGTTGAGTATAATTTCTGTTTGATTTTCAGCTGATTGATTCATTTGTAAATATTACTCCCGGTTCTTAGCTGCAGTTAGCAGCTAGAATATGAAATAACATATTAAACTTAAGGTTGCAATTATGGAAAGGTCTTAATGGGGAAGCTAAATAGTTGATCGATAAAAAAACGATAGTTTATCTTATGGTTACGCGGTACCATAAGACTGGACTGATGTATTTATCTCTAAGGCTCAACATGCCCTGGTACAGCACATTTTAATTCAATTTAACTCACCGCCTATTTTACTGCATCTAATTTGCGCAAGTTATTGATATTACGACTACAGTAGATAATGAGCATTATGTAAACTTACTATATCCCACATGATAATAAAGTCTTTCCCCGCCCATTTTGAATGGTAAAAAGGGGGCGGAATTGATGCCCAGGAATGTTTGGTACTGCAAAACGGAGTTTTCGTCTTTCCAATTATTCTACCTCTCCATTGCTTTAACAATCTACCGCAAAGTCTATTTCTTGACTTTGATAATCCCCATTGATAAATCACTCTAAGTGCCATCCGGCCAATATTTTGCTTATCCAGATAAAACCCTTAGACAGTTTAGGCCTTTTTTCAATGAAAAAAATTCTGATTCCTTTACTGATACTCCTGTTTTCTAATATGGCCCAGGCCATAGAAGTTGATATCTCCTCATATACTATCGGGATCGAGGGATCTAAGACCGTTCTCTTTGGAAACTATACTACCATAGAATTTTTTCCGCATTTTGAAATTACAGAATACTCCAGCTCACAGGAAAATAATCCTACCAGAAGATTTGGCCTGGACAGCTACATAGACTATGGAAGGAATCATTCCTTTGATTTGGGCATAGGCCTGGCTCAATTTACTTCAGGCGTTACCAAACAGAGCAGTACCTCTTGGGAGGAGCAAGAGAGCGAGCAGAAAGACCTGCTGCTGAAAAAGATACATTGTCTTCAGAAAATTATCAGGAATCATTGTTTGCATCGATTCATGACCGGCACCTCTTGAAACTTGGTGTTCCTGCTGAGATCCTTCCTTTGGTTCGCAATATTTATTCAGATACACAGCTCGATCAGGTTGTAACTCAATTACCGACTGAAGCGAATGAGGCCCTTACCGCTCTGGCAGCAGGATACACATTGGAAACTGCCCTTGAAAATCCAGATACCAAAAGGCGCTTCTTTGTGGTTGAAGATGATCTGGTTCTTCAGGAAATTCTGGAGTCCCCACTTGAAAAGTGGAGGGTCTTTCTCCATCCATCTCAACGCAGTTTAGTGGAAAGAGACTGGAATGGCCCTGTGCGAGTTCTTGGGGGAGCCGGCACCGGTAAGACAGTTGTTGCCATTCACAGGGCGAAATGGCTGGTTGAAAATGCCTTTACAAACGAAAACGACAAGATTCTTTTTACCACTTTTACCCGAAACCTTGCTGCCGATATCAAGGAGAATCTTGCTAAAATATGCAATGCCAAACTTATGCACCGTATCGAGGTTGTAAATTTGGACCGATGGGTATCAGGTTTTCTGCGGAAAAATAGATACACCTACGATATTGATTACGGCAAGCGAACAAAGTCACTTTGGGAAAATGCACTAACCCTTGCGCCGAGTGAGCTGGGACTGGATGATAGCTTTTACAGGGAGGAATGGGATCGGGTCATCCAGCCACAGGCCATATCATCTTTTTCTGAATACTTAAAAGCTTCCAGGGTTGGCAGGGGGATACGGTTAACCCGTCGGAACAGAAAAGCCATTTGGCCAGTGTTTGAAGAATATCGTCTACTCCTCAACGAGAATAACCTTCGAGAAGTAGACGATGCTATGAGAGATGCCTGTGCCCTTCTCAGTGATAAGGGGGATGTCCTGCCTTATAAGTCAGTAATTGTTGACGAAGCTCAGGATATGGGTGCGCAGGCTTTCCGGCTGATTCGGCAGATGATACCAGAAGAAGTTCAAAAAAATGATCTTTTTATTGTCGGTGATGCCCATCAAAGAATCTATCGCCATAAGGTTGTATTAGGTCGATGTGGCATTAATATACGTGGTCGTGGAAGAAGGCTCAAGATTAACTATAGGACCACAGAAGAAAACAGGTGTTGGGCTGAAAATTTGTTAAAAGGTGTAAGTTTTGACGATCTTGATGGAGGGCTGGATGACCAGAAGGGATACAAATCACTTATCCACGGGATTGCCCCCAGGGTTGAGCATACCGCATCATTCCAAAGCGAAATAGATTTTATCGTACAGTCCCTCGATCGGGTTGAACAGGATGGAGGTTCTATCAGTGAAGTCTGTTTGGTTGCTCGTACCCATGATCTTTTAAAGCAATATGAAGGTGCACTTAAAGCCAAAGGTAAAGAAACCTATTTCATACGACGCAGTGAAGCTGAAGATAGAAGGAAAGGTGGGATTCGGCTGGCTACTATGCATAGGGTTAAAGGTCTTGAATTTGATAGAGTCATTATCGCTGGGATAAACGACGGAATTGTACCTTTGGAGGGTGAATGGGCTAACACAAACGATTACGTGATTCAAAGGGAGAATGAAACCCATGAAAGAGCTCTGCTATACGTAGCGGTAACCAGAGCCAAAAAGGAAGTTATTATAACAAGTTTTGGGAAGCCGAGTAATTTCCTATGTTAGTAAATGTTAGCCTAAATCATACAAAATTTTTTCTGAATAGCCCTAAAATTTTTCAGTCTATATTGAGAAAACAATATGTTGATTTATAAAAAGCCATGGTTTGTTTTTGTATTTGTCTCCTGTAGATTTTAGATACTTGCAATGCATCACAGTCTTCCCCAACCCTTTGATAAGAGAATACTGTGCTGTGATAAAAGAATATGACGAAAGAGACGAATTTACTAATATTTGTAAAAAGAATCCTAAGGAAATATGGTTATCCACCTGATCTGCAGCAGATGGCAATTGACCGGATCATACAGCAGTCAGAGATGATTGCAGATGACTGGGTCGCAGGGGCTATTTAGCTTGGGTTTGTTGGGTATAGTGTTGGGTATGAAAAAAACCAAAAGAAAAAGGGGTTATC
>JAFDJA010000310.1 GCA_019307745.1 Deltaproteobacteria bacterium
CTGGGGATTTATTGACAGTGATTTTTTCCCTGAAAACAGCAGGACAAAATGCTATTGGACAGGGTCAAAGGCTTTTCTGGGCGCGGGATACTGGTATATGGATTATAAAGATGGAGAGCTGGACAAGACCTCCGGATCAAACTATTTTGCCATAATCTGCATCAGTGATTAGTGGAAGATCCCGCACTTCATCAGCTAATGCTCAATACCTGTTTGCTTCTTGAAAAAATAAGTTTGTTGTTTTTGGGCAAGTATGGGTGAAAAACAGAAAAAGTGCCTTTTACTTTATGAAAAAAGGAATCTTTTATCAGTAAACATATTGCCCGAACTTTTTATTACAGCTCTGCATCTGTCTTGATCTTTATGGCCTTGCCTGTAAAGGTGGCTTTTTCCGTAGAATAGAGGAGAGGAATTCCAGATTTCTGGTATGTGAGGGATCTTTGAAAAATCAGATCCGCATCAGGGGCCTTGGCAAGGGCCTTGTAATAAGCGCGTTCATCTGTTCCTACGCGGGCCATCAGGCTTATCATGGGATTCTGAAACGCGTACTCATCCTCATAAAATTTGAGGCCTAGAAACTGGAGCTTTGTGCCGTCAATAAACTTGATGAGGCCGAAAAGGATACTTGTGGTGGTTGATTCCCCTTCAATCCTGTCAAGGATCACGTATTCATCCCTGTCTAACTGGGGATTAGCTGTTACATTTATTATAGGTGCTGTTTTGAGAACACCGCTGCAGCCGGTAAAAAGAACAACACATAAAGAAACGCCAAGCAGAATCCATATAACTTTTTTGATCATTCTTTACCCTCCCTCAAATCAGACAAAAAGCATTATAAAAACAAAACATACTTTTAAAATATTGAGAAGGAAATGAGAAAAACATAACCTTCTCATCCCCTCTCCTTATAATTTATTACCTGAATCTTGCAAAATTCAGGTGTTACCTGTTAAAGTAGTAGGAAATACCTACCATAAGTGTCCCCACCTTAAGATCTGAATAAATACGATAGTTATATTCAAGATTCACAGAAGTCTGCTCAGAAAGAAAATGTTTGATACCCGCCATAGCACCAAATGAAAATTCAGTATCATCATCACCTCCTGCATCATAAAAAATCATACCTGCCTGTGCACCTACATAAGGTATAGTCACTTCACTTTTCATAGCTTCCAGAAAATACTTTTTTACATAAGCATCTATCATTTGGGCGTCAGCACTACTTCCACCCCCGTCAGCAGTCATATACATGAGTGCTCCACCCACCTGCACATCTTCTTTGATGAATTGACCACCTGTTACAAGTAATGTATTTACATCCACACTTCCACCGCCATCAAAGGACATTGTCTGGAATGAGGCATAACCTCCTAGCTCCATAGTGCCCGGCCTTATAGAACTTGCCATTGCAACATTAGATGAAAGAACAAGCAATACGCCACTGATAAGAACTACTAACATTTTTTTCATAATACCTTCTCCTTTTTTTTGATGTTTTTGTCAAATAGCCTGAAATTCATACAAAGAAAATTATTTAACTCATTATCTGAAAGACCTGTCTTCAGTAAGTTTCCACACAGTTACCCTGTTGGCGGTTGCAGAGGCAAACAGGCATCCATTGCTGCTGAAACATACCTCTTTTACCGGGCTGTCATTGGGTATTACCTTAAATTGCTTTCTATCACGCCCGTCCCAGAACCTGATATCTTTATCAAGACTTGCAGACGCAAAGTAGTGCTTGTTGGGATGAAACGCCAGAGAGCTGATTGCCTGACCATGGGCCTCAAAGGTCCAAATATCATCCCCTGTATCAGTATCCCTTATCCTTACAAACTCCAGGTCTGTCCTGCTGTTTCTCATAAGGTCCAGGTTGACCTGTTTCACACCCAGGGCCATGAGTGTACCGTCCGCACTGAATGCAGTGGAGATCAGCTCGTTCATATCACTGGACTCATCAATTCTCTTCATCTCCTGCTGTGTATTTAGGTTCCAGAGCTTGCTTGTCATCTCATCGCTTACAGTAAACAAGCCGCTGTTTGAGGTGAAATGAACTGAGCTGATATTCCCTTTATGGTCGCACACTACAGGCTGCGGCAGATTGGCCATGATATCCCATACAATGGCCTTGTCTATTCCGCCTATTGCAAGCTT
>JAFDJA010000159.1 GCA_019307745.1 Deltaproteobacteria bacterium
AGAGGCATTTTTTACACTTGGTGCAGCTTCAGTTTTAGTCGCAGAAGGTCCCGGGCATTGTCGTGATTCCTTTCTTGTGCTTGAGGAGTCAGGGCTGGCAGAACTGCTTTCTGACCTCAAGGTCCCATTTATAGACCTTAACTATTCCGACTGTTTTACGATACCAAATGCCGGTCGATTCTCAGGCCTTCCAATATTTATATTTCCTAACGAGTTGAGGCAGGTTGACATAATCGTTTCAATAGCAAAAATGAAAACACATCACTGGGTGGGGCTTACGTGTTCCATGAAGAATCTTTTTGGGACTATTCCCGGCTCATTTTACGGCTGGCCGAAAAATGTGCTTCACCATGCCGGGATTGAGCAATGCATATTAGATATCAATTCAACATTAAAACCCCATTTTGCAATTGTAGATGGTATTGTGGGGATGGAAGGAGACGGTCCCATAATGGGGACACCCAAAAATGTCGGGGCACTGGTTATGGGAAAAAATCTGGCCGCTGTTGATGCGACATGTGCAAGGATTATGGGCATTGTCCCGGAAAAAGTCGGGTATCTTGCAGCAGCTTCGTCTGTGATTGGGCCGATAGGTGAAGCGAATATCTCCCAGCGAGGCGAACGGATTGATTCGATCAAGACTGATTTTGCGTTGTTGGAACATATTCCTGCCTTAAAACGTCTGATGGATTCATAATGTATTAATTGTGGAGACGGAATTGCACCAGCAGAAATGGGAAAAAGTTATTCGATTATCGGGAATGTGTAGAGAGCAAAGGAATTGCCTGGGTGAGATATGCATAGCATTTTAGTGGTTGATGATGACACAAGCATGAGGGAGTTCCTCGAGATCCTGCTGACAAAGGAAGGATATCATGTCTCCCTTGCTGAGAATGGTGAGATGGGATGTGAGATCCTGGAGAAACAGCAGTTTGATCTGGTCATAACAGATATCCGGATGGAGGATATTGATGGGATCGATGTGCTGAAAAAAGCAAAACAGACCAGCCCTGAGACAATGGTGGTGATGATCTCCGCCTTTGCCACAGCTGAGACGGCTGTGGAGGCCATGCGGGAGGGGGCTTACGACTACATCCCCAAACCTTTCAAGGTAAGGGAATTCAAAAAGATCGTTGAGGACACCCTTAAATCAAAGAGACCTGTCCCTGTGGGAAAAGAAGGGGATAAAGAGAAAGACATCTTTCACTTTGATTGTCTGATTGGTGAAAGCCCTCAGATGAGAAAGGTTTATGATCTTGTAGAGCGTGTTGCCCAGATCAGGAGTAATATTCTCATCTCCGGTGAGAGTGGGACCGGGAAGGAACTTGTGGCAAGGGCTATACATAGGCAGAGCCCCAGAAGTGAAAGGCCGTTCGTGGTTATCAATTGTGCCGGGATCCCGGAAAACCTTATCGAGAGTGAGCTTTTTGGCTACAAAAAGGGCGCATTCACTGGTGCTGTAAACGATAAAGAGGGTCTGTTTGATGTGGCTGATGGCGGAACAGTATTCCTTGATGAGGTTGGTGATCTGCCGCCCGCTATTCAGGTACGACTGCTGAGGGTGATCCAGGAGCGGACCTTTACTGCCGTGGGTGGTACGGTAGAAAAGAGGGTCGATGTCCGATTTATATCCGCTACAAACAAGGACCTTGAAACCGAGGTTATCAATGGCAAGTTCAGGGAAGACCTCTTTTTCCGGCTGAATGTTATCCAGATCCAGATGCCACCGCTAAGAGAGAGGGACGGAGATCTGCCCCTCCTGGGCCAGTTCTTCCTGGAGAAGTACGCTCAAGAGCTTGGCAAGGATGTCAGAAAGATATCCTCCTATGCAATGGATATCCTGGGCCAGTATTCATTTCCCGGTAATGTGAGGGAACTTGAGAACATCATTGAACGAAGCATTGCCCTTGAGAGTTCCAATATCGTATTACCTGAGAGCCTTACGCTTTCCCATTTCCAGAGGGATGTATTAACCTGAAAGATGTCATGGCAAAGGTAGAAAAAGATTATATCATAAAGGCCCTGGAGATGGCGCATGGATCCAAACAGAATGCGGCTAAGCTCCTGGGAATTAGCCTAAGATCTTTGAGATACCTATTAGATAAACAGGGATATTAAGACTTCAATTCAGGCCATGAGGTACTCTACCTTAAGTGGTTTTATTCCAGATCGGATAATATCGAAATGAGTTGCATTTTCGGTATAGAGAGTCGCTCCGATGGAAATAGCTGTCATGGCGATCTGGACGTCATTTAAAAAACCCGCTTTTTTACACAAATTCCTGTATTCGGGGGGAAGATCAGAGAGGAAATGTCCAATTGTAATGTAGTGTTCAGGGTTCAGGGTGACTATTCGAGCGGCGTCCTTATAAGGCTTTTGGAGTTGATGGATGAGCCTTTCAGCTTTTTTTGTCTTCGCTCCGGCCCAAAGCTCCATTAGCGCTATGGCTGAAAGGTATTTTACGCTTCCTCTTTGTTGAAGCTGAGCGGCATGTGTATGGTTTCGAATGAATGAGATATAGATGTTCGTATCGAACATGACTTTCATTTAAAGACCTCATCGATCACGTCGCCTTTCCCCCCAACCAGATCATGGGCCTTAATGATCTCATTGTCTATGACCACCATTTCCAAGGCCTTGTTGACCGCCTCCTTTTCTGTTCTTACTTGGAAGATGATTCTGGCCATGTCGATGAAGTCCTGGTTTAACTCAATAGTCTTTTTAACCATTTTTTGCATTTCGAATGCCTCCTTAACCATATTATTAACCATATTATATGGTTATAAATGAAGAGTCAAGACAAAATAATAAGGACAAAAGGATAAGAAAAAATTAATCGACATGATTTGTAAAATCAAATCATTTATACCATACTCATGCTTGTTGCCAAAAATTGTCACTGATTTTACAAAAAGTGTCAAAAACCCTCGGTTTTCATTTGGGGGAACTAATGAAGGCCCATTGAACGCAAGAGAAATATGGGGCTAACTGTCTGTAAAAGAAGACATTATTCTATTAGCTGCAATGATTCATGTTTTATGGCATAATATTTGTATGTATCATCAACTATAACAAATTAAACTACTTAACCAATTAACGATTAAACTATTTAACCAAATATTACGAAAGGGGGTGAAATCCGGATTTCTATTAATTAGGTCTTTATTTTGATCATGATCAATTTTAAATAAACTTACAAGGAGGAAGATAATGTTATCAAAATTCCACAGAAAAGATGAAGGTTTTACACTTATTGAGCTGATGATCGTTATCGCCATCATCGGTATCCTGGCAGCCATCGCTATCCCTCAGTTCAGCGCGTACAGGACCAGGTCCTATAACTCGGCAGCCCAGTCAGACGTGAGAAATGTTGCGACAGCTCAGGAAGCATATTATGTGGATAATTCTACATATTCTGCTAATTACGTGGATCTTGCTGGTGTTACCTATGGTTATATGCAGTCAGGTAATGTGAACATGGGTGTTGCTGGCGATGCAACGGGATATACTATTACAGGATTTCATTCCAGTGGGGACAAGACTTATACCTTGAGTGGTCCAGGCGGCACAATAGGTTCTTAAACTTACACCATTTTTTTAAGGGGAACTGGCTGAAATGGTCAGTTCCCTATTTTTTTGTTTACTCAAACGTGATGAACTCGTAAAAAGCTGGTTTATGCCGCAAGCGGCATCCTATGAGCAACGAACTTGATCAAGAGCAACAATACTCAATAAAGCTTGTAATTTCAGGCAGTTGTTCAATAGCAGCAAAGCATCAATAAAATTGACTTCGTTGGAAGCTCCATATGAAAGGCGTACGAACTTGCCTGCTGGCAAGCAGGTCTTGAGGAAGGCGTACTTATTGTTACGCTGCAATGACGAAAGATGAAGAACAACACAGCCCTTTGGCTTTGCCCTTCGGCTGTGAGCTCAGGGCCGAACGGCTCAGGGCCATGAGCCTGTCGAATGGCAGATGGACTTTTTACGAAGCCGTCAAACGTGCTGTCGAATTATTCCTTTCTATCAGTATTTTGAAAAGCATATTTATATGATCTCCATAATATTACCCACATACAATGAAGTTGAGAATATAAGAGTTATTGTGGCAAACCTTCTAAGACTGCTTGAGAAGGAAAATATTGAAGGCGAGATCATTGTCGTAGATGATGATTCTCCTGACGGGACAGCCGCTATAGCCATGGGATTTATTGAAAAATATCCTGTTAGCGTATATGTTCGGAAATCCGACAGAGGGTTGTCAAAAGCAGTTATTAAAGGTTTCGAACTCGCAAAAGGAGATGTATGTTTAGTTATTGATGCTGATCTCAGTCATCCAGTGGAAAAGATTCCTGCTATGATAAGGCCTATTCTAGAAGATAAGTGTGATATGACTGTGGGCAGCAGATATATAGAAGGAGGCGGGTGGGAAGATTTTTCTCTTGTGCGGGAGATAGTAAGTAAAATGGCCGGGTTTTTGGCAAAGGGTATAACCACCCTTTCTGATCCCACAAGCGGTTTTATGGCTATAAGAAAAAACATCATTAATGAAATGAAGCTTGATCCTCTGGGATGGAAAATTGTACTGGAAGTCGCTGTAAAAGGGAAGCCGAGGATTAAGGAAATTCCTATCTTATTCGGTGAACGAAAGAAGGGGAGGAGCAAGCTCGGTTTTAAAGCCCAGATAGATTATATCCGACATCTCTGGCATCTCTACTGTTATAGCTATCCTGTAGTCTTCCAATTCATAAAGTTTTGTATAGTAGGTATTTCCGGTCTTTTTATCGATACTGCTGTTCTTGTAGCTCTTGTAGAATACGTCTCCTTCGACCCTAGGTTTGCCGCTATCTTTGCTTTTATCGCTGCTGTAACCTATAACTACACCTTCAACCGCGCCTGGACGTTTGAGCAGGGGAAAAGGATAAAAATTGTTTCTGGTTACATTTCATTTGTCCTTGTCTGCATAGTGGGACTGACTATACGAATTGGTGTAATGCATCTGTTAATTAAGTATGCTGAAATGGATAAAAGTCCATTGTATATAATAGCAAGTTTGTTGGGTATTATTTCAGCTACAATCTTTAACTTTTTAGGTAGCAGATATCTGGTATTTTCGAAATTATTCTTTAAATAAGATACACGTTTAGGTTGAACTAGAGATAGAGATGAGGCACATGCGCCTCTAATCAATATTCTCCGGGTCCGGTTGATGAATAGCTATTTTTCAAAACAGCATATGCCCTTCATCCTGATTATTATATCATTCGCTGTCTACCTGAGCACAATCTGTCCGACAGTATACCTGGGGGATAGCGGGGAACTCACCGCAGCGGCTTTTTCTCTCGGTATAGCTCATCCAAGCGGCTATCCCCTTTATTCTCTCATCGGAAAGCTCTTCTGCTTAGTACCCATCGGAAATATAGGGTTCAGGATGAATCTTATGTCGACCTTTTTTACGGTCCTTACAATATGGATCGTCTATTCCCTGATTCTCAGGATAACATTGTCAAGGGTAGCGGCCCTTACAGCATCATTTCTTCTAGCCTTTACACCACTTCTCTGGTCCCAGACCGTTGCTGCTGAAGTATATCCGTTGCATACTTTTTTTGTGGCGCTGCTTATAACATTTTTATGGGGATGGGATGAGAAGAGAGAGTTTCCATATCTTATACTATTCGCATTTATAGCAGGCATCAGTTTTTGTAACCACTTACAGACGTTGATGCTTGCACCTGCTGTATTTTTTATAATTCTGTCAGGCGATAAAAGTTCCCTTTTGAATGTGAGAAAATTGTCGCTTTTATCACTGTTTTTTATAGTCGCCCTTTTAATCTATATATATCTGCCTATTCGTACAGACGCCGGGGCAGCCATACACTGGGGGAATCCGAATAATTTTGAAAGATTTTTTGCCCATGTGACAGGTGAGTCCCACCGAAACGTCTATGTCTTTAATAAGTCACTACTGGATTATTTACTCCGCGCAAAAGAGGTTCTCCTGTCGGTATGGAATCAATTCGGCATAGTTCTATTAATGGCTCTGTTGGGGTGGTTTAAGCTGGAATCAGTGCGTTGGAAGATATCCTTTATCTTGATCATTCTCTTTGATTTTTTCTATACTGTATTTCTGAACACTGTATCCCTTGAGGTCACTCCCTTTGCCCTTCCCTCCTGCGTTGTGCTGACGATTCTTGCTGGGTTAGGAATAGCCTGTATACTGACAATGATTGATAATTTTCAAACAATCAGTGCACCTATAAAAAAGGTGGTGAAAGTTGTTTGCTGCATAGCCCCACTATCATCATTGTTTTTTAATTTCAGTCTCTGCAATCAGAGCAAAAACTATACGGCCTATGAGCACACCGTCAATATATTAAGAACACTTGACAGCGGTAATACGCTTTTCATGAATGGTGACAATAATATATTCCCTGTCACATATGGACGGTTGGTAGAGCGGATGAGAGAAGATGTTACACTTTATGACCGCTATAATTTATTGTTTAAGATGCCCTATATGGATAAAGGCACTTTCACTTATTATGGCAAATGGGAAGACTTATGTACCATTCTCGAGAAGAAAATCGTAGAAAGAATGGTATCACGAGGAGTTTATTACGCCGAATTTAACCATTATTCCATATCGTTACCGAATCAATATAAGTTAGTCCCCTTTGGTATCCTTGACAAGGTACTTGATGACAGATTGCATTTCAATTGGAATGAAGTCAATGATATATGGAGCTATTATGTTACTGAGAGTATTAATGATGATTTTGAACGAGATTTCATGAACAGGGAATTAACAGCCCTTTTCCACTTTGATAGAGGGAAACATCTGATTATGTCCGGAGCATCCGATGTTGGTCTGAAGCGATTGAAATTGGCTTCCCAAATCGCCTATAATGACGGAACGGTTCATACCCAAATGGCGATATTTCTTTCTGATCACGGGTTATTTAATGAGGCTAAATCGGAGTTGGAAAAGGCCCTTGTAAATTATAGAGACCTTGGCGGGGTTTATAATAGCTGGGGATATTATTATTACAAATTTGGTGATTATAATAGAGCTGTAGAATCCTTTGAAAAGGCTATCGAAGTGAACCCGAAAAACTATGCGTATTACAATAATCTCGGTTTTAGTCTATATGAAGCAGGGAAGAAGGACATAGCCGGTGTTGCTTTTAATAAATCTCTATCCATTAAAGATGATCAGCCCCGGATTCATAATTTCATAAAAGGGCAAGGGTTGAAAAATGGATTTGGTAAATAGCTTTCAATCTGTTTTTATAATTCATAACGGGTTTAAAATAGCATAGAGATCATCCTTTTCAATAGATATAGAAAATGTTCCAAAGAGTTTATCTCTCTTAACTGATACCATAATATACGAGGACGAAGATGAAATGAAAGAAATGCCTTTCGTTGAAGTCGTTTTAATTCTTTTGCGGGGATATCACTTGAATAGGCTACTTCCGAAGGTTTTATTTTTTGCCAGTCCAATGTCTTAAGTCGGCCCTGCGCTTTTAATTTGCCCCATATCTTTGATCCTGGCATTGGGTGAAAAATCGCAAATTGTGCCCGCTTAATATCAAGACTTTTGGAGAACTGGATTGTTTTGCTGATTTCATCTTTTGTTTCACCAGGGAACCCTATCATAAAAAGACCTGTGGGTTTGCATCCCGCTTGATTCATCATTTCGATCTGCTTTTGTATTGTCTCCACACTTAAATGCTTTTGCATTAGTTTTAGGACCCGGTTTGTGCCGGATTCAATGGCAACAGTATAAGTATAACAGCCTGAGCCTTTCATTAGTCGCAAGGTGTCGATATCCAGCGAATCCAGGCGCATTCCGCTGGAACAGTGCCAGTATGTATCTATGCCTTTTAATTTTAATGTATTACAGAACGTTTTTACATATTTTTTGTTAATAGTGAAATTATCGTCCTCAATATGAAATTCCTTAACGCCATATCTATTCTGCAAGAGATCCATCTCTTCAAGAACATGGCCGACTGTCCTGAATCGGACTTTTCTGCCGTTTATTGAATGCGAAGCACAAAAGGAACAGTCAAAGGGACAACCTCTTGTAGTAATAATAGGCGCTATTGGAAAGGCCTTTGCAAATCCCTGATGCGGGGCATTGGGATATTCTCCAGGAGGAATAAGATCCCAGGCGGGAAATCCATAGGA
>JAFDJA010000057.1 GCA_019307745.1 Deltaproteobacteria bacterium
TAATGGTTAAGGCCATTGTAAAGCTACTAGCTGTTAAAAAAAGACCAGGTATCATAATTCCTTCTATCTTGCTTGATCTATAACAATGCTTTGAGGTTATCGCCTGTTTGGATATATTTTCGCTCCCCCTTATGGATACAAAGTATCCATAAGGTATCCAAGCATATGAATACTTTGTATCCATTTATATTAATACTAAATATTGAAAACATACTTCTATAACAGTAAATAATGAAAAATTTAAATGATTCAAGGGTGTTATTATAACATAGCGTTGTCGCGGCACAGAGATTGCTTTTAATTTCTTTTGGGTTGAGTCTACTCAAATGCTTTCTGATTGAGGAAAGAGGAAAAAAACAGAGGGCTGATATTATTATTTATTTTGGTAGTAATTTAAATTTTAATTAAAAGGCCATATCAAATTCAGGTTTACTGAATCAATATCAATCTCTGCACTAACATATTCCTTTCATTGGAATCGGCTGACCTTCAATATTTTTATTAGCACTCATATATTCAAAAAATATAAAAATATAACCAGAATTATAAGAAGGAGAAAAATGGACAACAGAAACTATCAAATCTCTTTAAAAGGCAGGGTTGGCTTGTTTTGTCTGTTTATACCTGTTTTTTCTGCATCTGTTTTAATGTTTGCGGGATGCAAAACTACCTCTGAGTACAGACAGGATGCGGACAAGTCAGCATATAATGTAATCCAGGAAAAACAGGAAGCAGCCTTTGGCCGTTCAAGTGACTTCACGATTGAACGACCGAGTGATATACTCCGCCGCAGGCTTTTAATCGAACAAGGGCTGCCATATTCAGGTGAGGCATCTCTGGGTACTGACCAGGTCAAAACAATTGATGACTGGCCGGATGAGGAGTACCCTAAAAAGGATGGATTAGAATCTGGCCGTGATTTCGTCATTAAGAAGGACGAGGCACTTCAATTAAACCTTATTCAGGCGCTTCAAGTAGGGGCTGCCAATAGTTCAGAGTATCAGACCAAAAAAGAAGCGGTCTTTCAAAAGGCACTTAATCTCGATCTTCAACGCAGCAATTTTAGCGGGACATTGGAGGGGGGGGTAGCAGATGCCGGTCTGGTAATGGACTCTGATGGAACTAAGAAAGCCCAAATTCGTGCCCCTAAAGGTAATACCCTTAATTTCAGTAAAAAGTTTCGAAATGGCATGACATTCGCTGCAGGGCTGGCATTGGACCTCACAAGGGTACTTACTGCTGGAGGCTCATCAGCCCTTGGTATTTCAGGTGATGCCTCGTTTACTATCCCTTTACTGGGAGGAAATAGATATAGAGATGCCGAGAATCTGACTCAGGCAGAACGTGATGTCATTTATTCCATATGGGAGTTTGAAAGATTTAAAAAGACATATGCTGTTAATGTCGCAGGCGATTACCTGAATGTACTTAAACAGCAGAACAAGGTAGAAAACGGAGCCGAGAACTATCGCAATTCCATAGCCTCGGCCAATCGTACTCGAAGTCTGGCAGATGCTGGACGTGCAACCGAGATACAAATTGATCAGGCCGTCCAAAATGAGCTTAAAGCGCGCAACGGTTGGATCTCTGCTATTGAATCCTACAACAGTTTGCTCGATAAATTTAAGACGCGTATCGGTCTGCCACCGGATGCAAATATTACAGTGGACAGGACAGCGCTAGATGTTTTGGTGAAGGCCACAGGAGATATGCAGGCAGAGATTCTTGCAGAGGAGCAGGATTCTTCATCAGAGGTCGTGGCCGAGGGTGAGGAAATCAAACTTGCCCCACCAGATAACAGGTATGCTGGAGACCTGGAAATGGAAAGCTCCCAGGCCATTGAACTTGGGCTTAATAACCGCCTTGATTTGTTTGTAGCTATCGGGAAAATCTATGATGCGCAAAGAGATATTATTATCAAGGCAGATGAGCTTGGGGCAGATCTCAGCTTGAATAATCAGATCAGATTTGATCAAAAAGGATATAATTTATCGAATGGGACAGGAGAACTTGACCTGTTAAATGATTTCGAATTTTCCTCTTTATTGACTCTTGATCTTCCGTTTAATCGAGATGAAGAACGTAAAAATTATCGCAGCAGTGTCATCAATCTTGAAAAGACGGTCAGGGATGTACAGAACAAGGAGGACGATATTAAACTCTCAATCCGAAATGGGCTGCGAAGTATGTCTGAAAGACGTGAGAGTTTTCAGATCCAGACCATGGCTGTTGCGGTTGCTGAAAAACGTAATACAAGTACACAGATGTTTTTCGAGGCAGGCAGGGCAGAGATCCGAGATCTGCTCGAGGCCCAGGAGGACCTGCTTACAGCTAGAAATAATCTTACAGCGGCTATAGTGGAATACAGAGTCGCCGTACTGGGATTTCAGCGTGATACAGGGCTTTTGCAGATTGATGAAAACGGTCTGCTGCTTGAATATTCTCCGGAGAAAGGAGGGAGTTAACAATGGCGGACAAAAATAAAAGGGTCAAATGGCTCATTATAATTGGAATAATTCTTATTGCCGGTCTCGCTTCCATAATAAATGCATTCTTTGATGACAAAGTAGACTCTGTAGGCAATATTCCTACATTTACGGTAAAACGAGGGCCGCTTAAGATAAGCATCACAGAGGTGGGCACTATTAAGGCAAGGGAAAATATAATTGTAAAAAGTCAGCTTGAAGGTAGCTCCTCAATCATTTGGCTTATTGACGAAGGCGAGGAGGTCAAGGAAGGAGATCTTCTGATTGAACTGGATACTGCAAACACGATTGAATCCATGTTGGACCAAGAGGTTAAAATGAAGACCGCCGAAGCATCTTACCTGGCGGCTCGGGATAACCTGGAGGTTGTCAAAAACCAGATCAAAAGTAATCTTGATCAGGCGGAGGTGGATTATAATTTTGCAAAGCAGGATCTGGAAAAATACATCCAGGGGGAATACCCTAATCTGCTGAAAAAAGCTAAGTCCAAGATCACTTTAGCTGAGGGGGAACTCTTCCGCGCTGAAGATGAATTCGCATGGTCAAAGAAACTTTTTGAGAAAAATTTTGTCTCGCAGAGTGAGCTTGAAGCTGATGAACTTACCCTGAAAAAGAAAAAACTTGATCTTGAGATGTCTGAAAATGATCTAGAGCTTCTCACAGAATATACCTATCCCAGAAGATTGGCACAACTTCAGAGTGATGTTGGTCAGGATAAGATGACACTGGATCGAACAAAGAGAAAGGGACTAGCGGATCAAGTTCAAGCTGAGGCCAGCCTTCAGTCAAAAGAATCTGATTGGAATCGACAAAAGGCAAAATTTGATAGATTAAGCGGACAGATTGAGAAAGCAAAGATGTATGCACCTGTTGATGGAGTTGTAGTCTATGCGACCAGTGTAGAAACAAGCAGCCGACGAGGTTCGAGCAAGTCACCTCTTGATGAGGGGGCTTCGGTCAGACAAAGACAGAACCTGATATACCTGCCAACATCTTCCGGGAAGAATGTCGAAGTGGGGATTGAAGAGGTAGATCTTGACAAAATAAGCATAGGCCTTCCTGTTATTGTTACGGTTGACCCACTTCCCGGAGAGATATTTGCCGGTCGTATTGTTTCAATTGCGCCTCTCCCGGATGCACAGGCAATGTACATGAATGCTGACCTGAAAGTATATGACACAGTGATATATCTGGATAACAATGAAAACACCAAACTCCTTCGCACCGGGATGAGCTGTAGCGCAGAAATCATTGTTGAACAGCATGAAGTTGCAACATATATACCCGTTCAGGCGGTCATTCGGATTGGAGGAAAGCCGGCAGTCTATGTTGTGGGTGACAATAAAATTGAACGCCGTAAAATTAAGATCGGCATGAGCAACAACAGGATGATCAGAGTTATCGAGGGACTTGAACCAGGAGAAATAGTCTCTCTTTTTCCACCGATTAGTCAGCAAAATGTTGAAACGGATGACTTTGAAGCTCCTTCTGATGTGGCCTTGGAATCAGAAACCAAGTCCGGTGATAAGAGCAGGGAAAGAGACAACTCTGATGAAGGCCCGAGGTCAGGCAAAGGCCGTAAAGGTGGCGGCGGCGGTGGCCGTTCTGATGAAGGCTCTGACCGTACAGGCAGCTCAGAAGGCAATCTTTCCCAAGGAAGTCCTTCAGGCATGCCTGGAGGAATGGAAATGTCGTCCGAAATGAGGAAGACAATGCGAGAAAAAATGCAAAGTGTCTCACCAGAGCAAAGGGAAAGGTTTAAAGGAGCATCACAAGAGGAGAGGGAACAAATGCTTAAAGAATTCAGTAAAATGGCTACGCAGGATACAGGAGGTGGAGAATGAGCAATCAATCATCCCCTGATTCCAATTCTGTTTCTGTAAAACTTGAGAATGCAAAAAAGATCTATGTTATGGGATCTGAAGAGGTCAGGGCCTTGAATGGAGTAGACCTGTCTATAAAGCCGGGAAGTTTCTGGGCAATAATGGGGCCCAGCGGATCAGGAAAGAGCACCATGATGAATATTATCGGATGTCTGGATCGTCTTTCTGAAGGACGGTTTTTCCTGGAGTCTCAAGACGTTAACCTGCTTGACGATAACGCCCTTAGTGAGTTCCGCCTGAAGAGACTTGGTTTTATATTCCAGAGTTTCAACCTTATCCCGCAACTCACAGTACAAAGAAACATCGAACTACCATTGTATTATCTTGGATGGGATGCCAAGGAGAGCGCGGAACGAGCCCAGTATCTAGCAGAACAGGTTGGGCTCGGGGATAGACTGAATCACCGGCCCACAGAGCTTTCCGGAGGCCAGATGCAGAGGGTAGCGATTGCGCGGGCACTTTCGAATGATCCCAGGATACTCCTTGCTGATGAGCCCACCGGTAATCTTGATACTTCCACAGGCGACCAGATTATGGAGATGCTGGTTAAATTAAATGAGCAGGGCAAGACAATAATTATGGTAACCCATGAAGCCTATATAGCAGAACATGCCCGGGTCCGGCTCCATATGAAAGACGGTGTTGTTGACAGGATAGAAGGAGAAAATTGATGAAACAGACAAAATTTATACGTAATGTGCTTCTTGGCATTGAGAATCTCTTGCTTCATAAACTGCGCTCTTTTCTTACAATGCTGGGAGTAGTATTTGGTGTCGGAAGTGTGGTTGCAATGCTTTCAGTGGGAGAGGGTGCAAGCAAAGAGGCCATGGATCAGATACGGAAGGTCGGAAGCAATAATATTATTATCACATCTGAAAAATCCGTGGAGGAAGAAAATACCAGCTCAACCCAAAGCCGAATGAGTATTTATGGATTAACCTATAATGATCATCTCAGGATATCCGAGACATTTAAAACGATAAAAGATACGGTTCCGGTAAAATTAATCCGTAAAGAAGCACACCTTGGAGAAAGGACACTTGAACTTCGTCTTGTTGGCACAACAACCACCTGGTTTGAGTTGGTAAAGAGACCCCTTGTCGCAGGACGCATTCTTATTCCCTCTGATTTTAAAAACCAGGCTGCAGTGGCGGTGCTTACTGAATTTGGTGCGAGGAGACTCCTGGCCACTAGAAACACAATAGGACAGAATCTGCGTATAGGCGGTAATAACTTTAGGATAATAGGTATTATCCAGAGTGAGGGTAGTGAAGCCTCGGATATTCAGGTACCTGATCAGCAGGTGGACGCCTATATTCCGATTGATTTGGCACGAGTCTATTACGGAGATATAAGCAGGGCTTCAGGTTCTTTTGACATAACAAGGGTTGAACTGAATCAGATTATTGTTCAGGTCCATAATATTGAAGATGTGGAATCCACAGCAAATGGAATAGAATCCATGCTCCGGCAATTTCACAAGAGCAAAGATTATGTAATGAGTGTACCCCTGGCACTACTTCGACAGGCTGAGGCGACTAAGAAGACATTTAATATTGTACTCGGTTCAATTGCCGGGATTAGTCTACTCGTTGGAGGGATAGGTATCATGAATATCATGCTCGCATCTGTTACCGAAAGGACAAGAGAGATAGGTATTCGACGGGCGATTGGTGCAAAACGGAGCCAGATCATATTTCAATTTCTCATTGAGACAATAGTGCTATCCACTGTGGGCGGAATTGTAGGTCTGGGCATAGGAGTGCTCATCCCACTGTTGATTGAACTATTTGCAGGCATGCCAACGGTTGTTACTACCATGAGCGTTATTCTTCCTCTGGTTATCAGCGCGGGAATAGGAATCGTCTTTGGTCTGTATCCTGCTGCCCGTGCAGCGGAAGTTGATCCGATTATAGCACTCAGACATGAGTAAGCGGATACAATTAATACTCTCTGAGTAAAGAAACAACCTTTGGTCTAAGCACACCGTATCAGGCCATGCCTGTAATGTTACATATTGTCTGTGACACAGCAGGCGAAAATTATTTCAGGCTGGCCTGAATACAAAATATCCATACAGCTATCCGCCTTGCATACTTTGTATCCACTCCTTAAAAAATTGATCTGCAAATTTCTTCTTCAAAAATTGGAAAAAACATAAAAAACAGCCAGTTAAGACTGCAACTCCCAAAAAAGACTGCTCCGGCACAAGAATTGCTGTATAATGCCAGAAGATCATGGTGATAGCATTCTATCTATAGAGAATTTCTTGATCACACACATTTGATCCGTATGCTATAAATAAATCTAACTCAGGGAAGATTGAGACCGCTATGGAACATATTATCAAAAAAATGCAGGACAAAGGGCTTCTGGATGACCTTACTGCTGAACGTGTCAGAAATAACATTTCCGATGGAACCGAACTGGATCTTGCGCTCCTGAACCTTAGTGGCCTTCCAGAAGAGGAGGTGCTGCGTTTTCTTGCCGAAGAATTTCAATACCCCTTTATGAGCCTTGATCAATACAACCCCTCAAAGGATTTCCTTTCACAATTTCCCGCCCGAATACTCATGAACCGTAAGGTGCTTCCCATGGAGGGAGAAAACGGTACCATGATTGTCGCGTCCAGCAGGATATTCGATACATCAGGTGTAGACGAACTGCGCCTGGCCACTGGAAAGGATTTTCGCCTTGTACTGGCCCCTTCATCGGAGATAGACCGATGCATCAAACAGTTTCTGGGTGTTGGGGCTGACACGGTAGAATCAATGGTAACTGAGGCAGAAGAGGAGGGATTCCAGATCATTGATCAGGAGATGGATGATGACATGGACCTGGCTGATGCTGCCCAGGGCGCCTCTATCATCAAGTTTGTTAATCAGGTAATAACAGAAGCGATTCAGCTGCGTGCCACAGACGTACATATTGAGCCTTTTGAAAATGAGCTGAAGATCCGTTACAGAATTGATGGAGTGTTAAAAGAGGTGCTTATTCCCCCTGAGGTAAGACAATTCCAGGCGGCCATTGTCTCTCGCCTTAAGATCCTAAGCCACCTGGATATTGCTGAAAAGCGGCTTCCTCAGGACGGCAGGATAAAAGTCAAAATCAGTCAGCGTGAAGTTGATGTACGTGTATCGGTTATCCCCATGCTGCATGGCGAGGCTATTGTCCTGCGCCTCCTTGACAGATCATCAGTAATGTTCGGAATGGGGCAACTCGGCATGTCAGAAAAAGACCGTGAAACCTTAAATGGTCTGCTCGAAATTCCTCATGGGATCATTCTTGTGACAGGGCCTACAGGGAGCGGAAAGACGACCACACTCTATGCTGCTCTATCAAAGATAAACAGTGTGGAGCGTAAGATTATTACTATTGAAGATCCTGTGGAGTACCAACTCAGAGGTGTAAATCAGATTCAGGTTTCAAGAAAGGCCGGGCTCACTTTTGCGCGGGGTCTTCGATCGATTCTTCGCCATGATCCGGATGTTATTCTTATCGGCGAAATAAGGGACGTTGAGACCGCAGAGATTGCAGTCCAGGCATCCCTTACCGGCCACCTTGTTTTTTCTACATTGCATACAAACGATGCGCCTGGAGCATTAACCCGCCTGGTGGATATGGGGGTTGAACCATACCTGGTGGCATCAACACTAGAGGCATCTATTGCTCAGCGCCTGGTACGTGTCATATGCCCTGATTGCAAGGAAGAGTTTACTTCCGTAAAACTGGAAGCACTCCAGTCAGAATTGAACGGAAGAATCCCCAAAAAATTGTTTCGAGGTCGCGGATGCAAAAAGTGTCAGAATATCGGGTATCTGGGCCGTATAGGCGTGTTTGAACAGATGGTCTTAACAGAGGCCATCCGTTCGGCGCTCACAGAGAATGAATCTCCGCGAAAAATCCGCGCTCTAGCGGTTGAGAACGGAATGAATAGCCTGCGGGAGGATGGATTTCGGTATCTGGAGCAGGGAATAACGACTGTTGAGGAGCTTCTAAGGGTCACAAAAGATGAAAGATAGTATTTGCCTATAAATGCTGCCTATTATGCCTCAATCTTGCGCCAGGTATCGTTGCAAGGTATTAACTTTTTTAAACTGGTTATACAAAACCAAATTTTCAAGAATTTAAATAATCAGAGTTTTCAGGGAGCAAGAGAGTGCCAGTCTTTTCATACAAAGCAATAGACTCCCAGGGGCATGAGACAACTGAAGAAATTACTATGCCCAGCAGGAAAGATGTAATAGACCAGCTTATCTCAAGAAAACTTAGCCCGATTTCTGTGGAGGAGCAGAATCCTTCCACAGGTCATTCATCTTCCCGCCGGTTTTCACGGCCTGGACGTGTTTCAAAATCAGATGTGGACGCGTTCACCAGGGAGCTGTCCAAACTGCTGAGTGCAGGTGTCCCTTTGAGCAGGTCCATTAATATCCTCAGCCGCGAGGCAGCCAGTGAGGCAGCTAAAAAGCAGTGGTCAGACATCCGTGACAGCCTTTCTGACGGATCAACACTTGCTGATTCCATTGCAAGGTTCCCCCAATCATTTTCCGATGTCTATGTGGCCATGGTACGGGCAGGAGAGACAGGGGGATTTCTTGATCAGGTGTTGAATCAGATTGCTGATTTTCGGGCACGGGAGCAGAGGCTTATCGGCACAGTAAAGACGGCAATGATCTATCCTGTTATCCTGGCTGTACTTGGAACGGCAATCCTTGCCTTTTTAATGACCTATTTTATCCCCAAATTTGTTCCAATATTTGAAGAATTCGGTGGTTCCCTCCCGTTTCTTACACTTATTATCGTGGGCGCGAGTGATATTGTGAAGCAATACGGCCTTATAATACTTATAGCCGTTATCATGACAATCATTGGATTGCGAAGGGCACTGGCCCTTGAAGAAGGCAGGCGTGTTTTTGAGCGGATTGTGCTCGCTTTGCCCGTTATCGGACGCATAGTTGCCAATTTCGCCCTTGTCCGCTTCAGCAGGATGCTTGGCACACTAACCGGCGCTGGTGTTCCTCTGGTTACAGCACTGAAGGTTTCCAATGAATCAATTGGAAATCAGACCCTTTCCGATACTGTTAACCAGGCAATAAAAAAAGTCCAAAACGGGGCAGCCCTTGCTTCAAGTATGGCTGTCTGTCCTAAACTTTTTCCGCCTTCTGTAATTGAAATGATCTCGGTTTCGGAAGAGAGCGGCGGGGTCGACCAGGGACTTGTGCATATTGCCTCTTCCTATGAAGAGACCCTGGACAGGGAACTCAGCGCGTTAGTGGCCATGGTCGAACCCGCACTTCTTTTCCTAATGGCAATAGCAGTGGCAGTAATTATCCTAGGAATGCTTCTGCCTATTTTTTCTCTTCAGGAACTTATACATTAATATTTTAAAGAGCTGTTTATTAATAAAACTGAAAATCGGAGACAAGTTATCATGGATAAAAAAACAATGAACAATACTCACGACAGATGTATACTTCATTCAGAAAAGGGTTTTACGCTTATCGAGGTTATTCTTGTAATGGTTATTATAACAATACTGGCCTCTGTGGTGGTCCCAAAATTCACAAAGAGGTCTGAAGAGGCCAGGATATCAGCCGCGAATGCGGATATCGCGAGCCTTGAAGTAGCCCTTGACGCTTTTGAAATTGATACAAGCCGTTATCCGACCACGATAGAAGGTCTTCAGGCCCTTGTGGAACCGCCCACAAATATTGTTAACTGGAAAGGACCGTATATTAAACGTGGAGTTCCCAATGATCCATGGGGAATTCCATATGAGTATGAAGAGCCGGGCCGGAATAATACGTATGGATATGACCTTTACTCCTCTGGCCCTGATTTGAGAGAAGGTGGGGACGATGACATTGACAACTGGTCAATCAGCTCTGTGCGTAAAAGAAATTAGGACGCACAGGTCGATGGTCCGGAAGCTCCCTATTATTGTCCGAGGCTGTTTTGATGCACATTAATATGGAAAAAATGAAGCTGTCAGCCTGCAATGGATTTACTCTCCTGGAGCTTGTTCTGGTTATGGTTATTGTCTGCACTATGCTCGGAATTGCCGCCCCTTCCCTTCGGGGATTCTTTGCTTCACGCAGGACCCATGATGCTTCCTCCCAGATCATTGCCATGACCCGTCACGCAAGATCGCAGGCTATTGTCGAGGGCAGAATCTACAGATTAAATCTGGACACTGGTGAAGGGAGTTACTGGCTGACAGTTATGGATCAAGGGGTTTTCAGAAAGCTGTTTAATGAGTTTGGAAGAACATTTTTGGTCCCTGACGGCACAGAGATTGAGTTGGAAAAAGAAAATGAGGATATTTCACAGCAATATGTTGACTTTTTCCAAAATGGCAGTACTGAAACCGGTACTATCCGCCTTACAGACCGTAGAGGAGATGTTTACGAGATTACATGTGCTTCACCTTCTGAACAATATTTTTCTGTTATTCAGGAAGAGGAATAGAAAAAATATTTCAATTTAAAGGTATATAATTTGGCTGACAGACAATTAAAAATCAATCGGATTTTAAAAGGGCAGTATGGATTTACACTTCTTGAAATACTCGCGACCTTTGTGCTGATGGCTATTATCCTTCCTGCTGCCATGAAAGGGATCTCCATTTCATCAAAAATGGCAGGACACTCAAAAAAAAAGGTTGAGGCGTCTGCCCTGGCGGAGGCAAAGCTCACGGAGATCATTATAAATAAAGATTGGACAGACGGAGAACAGGAGGGTGATTTTGAAGATGAATGGGCTGATTATTCATGGAGCATGACGGTGGAAGACTGGGAAAAGGAAGAAAGTATGCAGCAAGTTGACCTGAGCGTTTTTTGGAATACTTCAGGCATTGAACGCTCTGTAACCCTGACCACTGTGGTCTATAACTGATGAGCAGGTCTGATGTCCCAGAGATTAATCTGTAACGCCCATAAAAAGGAATCAGGGTTTACTCTTCTGGAATTACTCCTTGCAATGGCCCTGATGAGTTTAGTCGCGGCGTCTCTTTATGGCACCTTGAACATAGGGTTCAAGGCAAAAAAAAGTGCTGAGGAAGCTGTTGAAAAGAGCCGAACAGTACTGATTGCCATGGAACTTATTCGCAGGGAGGTCATGTCCGCCCTCCCGCCGACAGGTATTCTGGCCGGACAGTTCCTTGGGACAGATGAGACAGACAGCGATGGATATGATTCAGATACTATTCTATTGCATACTTCATGCAATAAGCCAGGAGAAAATGAAACAGGTTGTGATATACGAAAAACAGAGATAAGCCTTAACACTCCTGATGATTCAGAGGAGCAAAATCTGATTCGAAGTAAAACCACCAATCTCCTCGCACCGATCGTATTGGAACCTGTTGAGGAGATTCTGTGTAACAAGGTAAGGGCACTTAATTTCAGATATTTTGATGGCTATTACTGGCAGGATGAATGGGACTCTATTGAACAAAAAAACGCACTTCCCATAGCGGTGGAGGTAACACTTGAGATTGAAAAAAGAGATGTTGAACAGCCTGATGAAGAAGATGGATATGCCCTTACACAGGCATTTATTCTTCCCTGTGCCCAGGCGCTGTAAATCAAAAATGCAGGATCAATATTGATAATATGTCAGAAAGGCGGAGAGGCATTTTTACTCAACAAGAAAAAGGGACAGTACTAATAGTCACCATGTGGATTGTGCTTGTACTGGTTGGTATTGTTCTTGTCCTGTCACGATCCATGAGGGTTGAAACCATTGCCGCCGCAAATCATGTTTCTTCCCTGCAGGCAGATGCCATAGCAAAAGGAGCACTACACTTTATACGAGCCCGCCTTAACAACCAGGACGAGGCTCTCATGATAGATGGCGATACACCCTATGAGGCAATCCCGGTTGGTGATGGTTATTTCTGGTTGCTCAGGCCGGACTTTGAAATTGAGAATGATTACTCCTTCGGGATAAGAGATGAATGCACAAGGATCAACCTGAATACAGCTATTTACAATATGCTTATGAATATACCCGGCATGACCTCCGAATTTGCGGCTTCCATTATTGACTGGAGAGACAGAAATAGCTCTGTTGATTCTGCTGGCGGGGCCGAAGATCAATATTATCTGCTCCTTACTGAACCACATCTGTGCAAGAATGCGGATTTTGAGACCGTAGAAGAGCTTTTAATGGTAAAGGGAGCAACTCCTGAGCTTTTATACGGAGAAGACCTTAATAGAAATGGTGTCCTTGATCCTAACGAAAATGACGGAGATGAGAGTGATCCTCAGGACAATCAGGATGGTAACCTCGATCGGGGAATTATTGATTATGTGACAGTCTATAGCATCGGTGCTGTTGCAGGTGGACGCACACAGGGTTCTGGCCCTGAGAATGCTGAAACTGTCCAGCCTGGACTGATTAATATCAACACTGCACCCGGTGAGATACTGCTCTGTGTGCCCATACTGACTGAAGATCAAGTGGAAGAGATTATTGAACTAAGAGAAGCGGGAGCGTCTGAGGCTCTTCTTGCATTTTTGGAGACCCTAGGCCCTTATGAAGAATATTTTACATTCTCCTCCTACAGATATTCTACGGATATATGCAGTGTGAGTGGGGACGGAAGGGCATTTAAACGATATCAGGCAGTCTTTGATACCCAGGTTGAGGATATGCCTGTTATTTACTGGAAGGATTTGACCCATCTGGGTTGGCCTCTTGATCCGGAAATAATTACAACACTCCGGTCAGGAGAATCGCTGGAGGAATAAACAGAGATTTTTTTATATTTACATTTAACAGTTAACAGAACACAATCGACTATGACTATACTAAAAAAGAAAAAGATACTTGGACTTGCCGTTGAGGAAGGAGCAATACTAGCCTCGGAACTCCGTTCTGACGGAGACAGCTTTAAGGTAGCGCATGCTGCTGAATTTTTGCTGCCCGATGGCGTAACATTTGAAGATTCAGATAAAGCGGGAAATCTGTTCGGACAGTTTCTCCGCGAAAATGGTTTCTCAGCAAAAAGAGCAGTCATTGGTATCCCGGCAAAGTGGCTTATCCTGAGAAAGGTAGATGCCCCCCCATCAACCGAAGATGAGCTTTCTCAGATCCTTAAAATCCAGGCTGAGCGAGAATTCTCGCTAAACCTTGATGACCTGATGCTTGATTACATAGGCAAGCCGGACACCAAAAAACCTGGTAC
This sequence comes from Deltaproteobacteria bacterium, assembly GCA_019307745.1. Taxonomy (GTDB): domain Bacteria; phylum Desulfobacterota; class DSM-4660; order Desulfatiglandales; family HGW-15; genus JAFDJA01. The sequence goes on from JAFDJA010000057.1 coordinate 13,560, forward strand.
TATTTTCCTGGTTGCAGCTCTTAAAAAAAGAATTTATCAGATTATCAAGTCAGTTGAGTCTGCCGGTCCAGGCGTATTATCTGTGACAGTCTCCTCCCTGGCCCTTGCATCTGTTTCTCTGGCCAAGGGAGTCTCGCAGCGTGCCCTCTATCTGAGACCCCAATATTCAGAGTTTCTTTCATCAGACGGAAAAATTGTCTTTGTGCAAAAATTTTTCCAGACACCTTTTCCTGACGTCTGTAAAGAAAAAACAGAGATGGATAAATTTTCCACTGAAATCCGGAGATCAATCTCCCTCCAGCCCGATATGATAAAATCAGCCGGCCTTTCCAAACTGATTGTATGGAACGCTGCAGGTCTCGATGAAACGGAGTTCCAGACATTTCAGCGCGCATTTTCTCCTGATATAGAGATTGTTTCCGGTGATCTATCTTTAAATGGACATAAATCTGCACCACTTTCCAAATCAGGGCAACAGACCTTTCAGGCTTCAGCAGCCCTCGGGTTTACTGCCCTTCGTCCTGAAACGCTTCCGATGGATCTCATTCATTCCAAAATTACTGTGGAGAAAAAGTCTAATCGGAAAAAGTGGTTTGCATGGTCTGCAGCTATCATCACTGCACTTGTCCTGTCCGGTCTTGTAATGTTTTTTGACTGGAAAAAAGACAAAGAGGCGGTGGCAGAACTGTCAGCCAGACTGGCTGACCTGAACGAGGAGATAATTATTTCTGAAGATATTGTCAGCAAGGTTACTGCCGCAAGGGGCTGGCATTCAAAAAGGATCAGCGTTCTTAATTGCCTCCGGGAAATGACTAAGGCCTTTCCAGAAAAGGGCAGTATATGGGTTACAGACCTCGTATTCAATGAAAACATGCTGGGAATTGTCTCAGGCAGATCTGAAGATGAGAAAATCATCTTGGCTGTCCTTGATAAACTGAAGGCAAGTGACTCCTTTTCTGATGTCCAGATGCTCTATATGCGTGAAAGCGGCAGGGGCTCCAAGGAGGTCTCTTTTTCCATCAATTTTTCATTTGAAAAGGAGATGTAAACCTCATGGTCCTTTCAAAACGAGAAAGATATATAGCAGTAATCACCTTGGCTGTACTCCTGGTCCTTATTCTGGACAGCTATATTATAAGCCCGTTTGTTGGCCAGAGAGAAAGAACTGCAATCGAAAAACAACAGCTCCAGGCTGAAATGGACAGGGCAACCACGTTATTTAAGCGCCGCATCCTTTTGGAGCAAAAATGGCAAGAAATGCTCAATGACGGGCTGCAAAATGATGTATCAAAGGCCGAAAGTCAAACACTTCATGCGATGGATGCATGGGCCAGGCAAGGCGAACTGGCTATTTCTTCAGTAAAGCCAGGGCGCGGGCAAGGCACAGGTCAACTTAAAGAGGTACTGTTTCAGATCACCGGGGACGGGAGCATGAAATCCATATGCAGTTTTCTCTGGCAGATAGAAAACACCTCTTTCCCCATAAGGATTAAAGAGGTACAGATGGGGTCCAATGATGAAAATGGCAAAAGCATGTCTCTACAATTAGAGATCTCCGTGCTTTATATATCATAAAAACAAAGCAGTCATACCTTTTAGGGAGGAGGCTTAAAATGGAACGTATATTTGCCCGTTTTATTATATTTGCGATGCTGTTTTTCTCTTGTTCAACCCCCTTATTTTGTGAGGAAGGCACTATCCCGGAAAAATCATTTGATGACTATATGGTGCTGGTGAACCAGAATGTTTTTTCACGCAGCAGAGGACATATTGAAGTAGTTAAAAAAAAGATTGTAATCCCTGCAGCCAGCCCGGAAAGTTATTTTGTGCTCAGGGGAGTTACGCAACAGGGAAAAGAGTTTGTTGCATTTTTTGAGGACACCCGGACAACAGATACTGTGCAAGTCCATACAGGTGACAAGATAAGCAGAGGCAGGTTGACAGAAATCAAACTCGATTTTGTGGAGTTTCAAATGGACGAAAGCAGGTCCAGGATTCGGATAGGCATGAATCTTGAGGGGGTGTTATCCGCGTCAGTGAAACCACCAGAAAAAACTCCGGCATCTCTTTCAGAGCCTGGAAGATCCAGAAGAGGAAGTGACAATGGATTTTCAAGAAGATCAATGGGGAAAGGAAGAAGAGGCGGAATACCTGAGGCTATTCTTGAAAGTATACTTTCCGGATTACCAGACAGATCAGGAAATAATGATGGTAATACCTCTTCAGGGGACAGAGGAACACGTCAGAGAGGCGGCAATAAGTCTTCCGGCAAGGGGAGAAGATAAAAATTAAAGCAGCGCCAATAGAGATAGACAATCAAGGGACAGATTTAAAAAGGAGCTTGAAGAATGAGTCAGATCAGACAGGACAGACAGACGACCAGCAGTACTATTTTTAGAGGAGTTAGGAAGCAACATTTTGAGATAGTTATACTCATATCCTTTATCCTGTTGCTATTCCTTATCTCTATTAATCCAGCAGTTGCCCAGGGGAAAAAAGGAAGACCTTCAGTGTCATCCTCCAATATACTTCTTAATTTTAAGGACGCCCCCCTAGGGTCGGTTCTTGGATATCTTTCTGAGGTCGCCGGACTGATTATAGTATCAGAGAGCAATCTGGAAGAGCGAATAACCGTGATAAGCAGGAATCCCCTGACTGTTGATGAAGCAGTAGGGCTGCTTAATTCTGTGCTTGTGGAAAAGGATTATGCAGCGATCAGGATGGACAGGACACTGAAAATTGTCCCATTTGCGGATGCGAAGACCATGAATATCCCTGTGCTTGCGGGAAATGATCCAAAAGCCCTTACTCCCTCAGATGAACTCGTTACATACATTATTCCTGTGCGTTACTCCAATGTTGTGACCCTGCAAGAAAATCTTGCCACTTTGATCCCGGCCAACGCAGGTTTTACTGCCAATGGAGATACGAATTCCCTTATTATTACTGACACCAAGGCCAATGTCCGTCGTATTCTGGAGATCATAAGCGCACTTGACACACATATGGCATCAGTGGCAGAGATCAGGGTATTTCATCTGGAATATTCTGATGCTGTAGCCACAGCAACACTTATTGAGGAGATGTTCCAAGAACAAAATCAAGCCTCTTCATCTTCCGGAAGATCTTCCCGGAATTCTGCGAACAATATATTTTCACAAATGAGATCTCTTGCCCAATCTTCAAGTGGCAAGGGAGGCAAGAGTAGTAGGGGTGGTAGAAGTACAAATGTACAGTCATCCTCACAGAGCAGTGCTGGTGGAAATTCCGTCAGTGTTACAGCAACGGCTGATGAGCGCACAAACTCCCTGGTGGTGAGCGCGCCGCCTGATACACTTGATGTTATTGAAGAGCTGATAACTGACCTGGATTCGAACCCTGCTGAAGGGCAGTCTATTTTCATATATCCTCTTAAGAACGCCCGCGCCGTTAACATCCAAGAGGTGCTTAATAATCTTTTCGATGAATTCCAAGGGACAAGCACTCAAAACGTAGGGGCCTCTTCCAATCGCAGACAAACTACCCAGACAACTGGAGGGGAGGTGGCAAGAGGGCTCCTTTGGGTCTGGGGGGGGGAGGGGGGTTTGGTGCCGGCTCCAGAGGCGGCGGCAGATCTTCTGCCAGGACATCAACCGCATCTTCTGCTGATTCAGCATCCATTAATGATCTTTCAGGGGAAGTCTTTATTGAGGCGGACGAAGATACCAATTCACTGATAATAATGACATCTGCCAGAAATTATGAAAAGGTCAAGGCAATTCTTGACGAGCTGGATAAGCCTGTACAACAGGTCCTTATCAAGATCCTCTTTGCAGAGGTGACACATGATGATACACTGGAGCTGGGAACAGATTTTTCCTATGTGGGCACTTTGGGGAGAAGCGGACAGGCCCAGATTTTAACGGATTTAGGTGTGACCCAGAGCAATGGGATTATAGGCAATATCATTGATAATGATTTTGAAGCCACCCTGAGAGCGCTTGAAACAGACGGAAAACTTAATATTCTTTCACGCCCATATATCCTTGCAAGTAATAATCAGACCGCATCGATTACTGTTGGAAATGAGGTCCCCTTTATACGAGATACTCGCACAACAGATACAGGGCAGACAATTAACACAATAGAATATGAAGACATTGGTATCATCCTTGAGGTTACTCCATATATTAATCCGGAGGGACTGGTAATTATGGACGTCAACCAGGAGATTTCGGCGATTACCGGTGATAGTGTGACTATTTCTCAGAGTGAAGGCAGTATTACAACTGCCCCGGTCTTTGCAAAACGGGCCTCTGTAAACCGGGTTATTGCTCGTAATGCCCAGACAGTTGTCATAGGAGGTCTGATGGAGGATCGTCAGACTGAGGTTCATAAAAAGGTACCAATCCTGGGCAGCATACCTATCCTTGGCTGGCTTTTCAGGAGCACCCAGATCCAAACGGTCAAAACTGAGCTCCTTATCTTTCTCACTCCCTATGTCGTAGATAGGGATGAGGATCTGGTGGCCATTACAGAGAAGGAAAAGGCGGCAAATAAGCTGGTCAGCGAAATGATGGATCAGAAACAAAATTCTGAAGATATGGAAACAACACCAGAAAACAATGAATGAAAAATAGAACAACCTGGAAAATAGTCTAAATTCTAACCGGGCCAGCCTCGAGCAAGCCCGGTTTTTATTTTGTCTTGTTTAAAATTTGTACTATTACATTCCAGATAATCCTGCTATCAGGAGTTATTAAAAAAAGAGTGCGATAGAAAAGAGGCAAAATTTATCAACTCAACTTATCAAGCCCTACATATTCTTCTTAAATACCCACAATGTAAGACGAACAATATAAACAAATATTAATGTCACGATTACCCCGACAACTAAAGGAACATAATCAAGGTCAATATCAAGGATATCAAACAGAAAAAGAAAGAGAGTAAGCCCTCCCAGAGATGTACAAAAAAACCATACAAATTCTTTAGCCGTCCTTTTTTTCCAGCCCATCAAACCCCCTTCTCTCTAAATCTTTAGACTGATCAATAATAGTGCCTTTATATATGTCTCCCCAAGGCCCTCCCACTTCTCGATGAAAAATTAAGCATTGAAGAATTTCATACTCCGATCCTTTTAGGATTAATAGACAATTGAAACACGCATGAGGCTACAAGACCACAATATTTTTGTCAACAGATTACAAAAAAGTGTCTGATTTAACACGAACTTCTATTTTAACCATGCTTGACACAAACCCTTATATTGACTATATTTTTTTTAAAACAAATAACAGGTTGTTACGGCAGATCACGCTTGGCTTTCAATATTACGTATCTGAAACCCAGCCCATTTCTGTTTGCCTTTAATCTATCCCGATACACATAAGCAAGAAAAAATATTTTAAGTACTTGAAAAAATTAAGAACCCCAACCTAAAATGCTGTCATCATAAATGATATTATACTCAGGCATTTATCAAGTGAGAGATGAATTTTGACATGGGATTCTTGAACTTTGAAACAGTCATCGGTTTAAAGTTTATTTTTTGTAAAAATTTCTTAGCTTCCTCTTAGGTATTTTATCTCAAAAAAAACAGGGCATTATGATTCTATTACCCATATTTAACCTGCATAGTAAAACAACCTATGGATATTATCTTTTTCACTGGAGACTCTCTCTGTGATGGGTGACTTAAGAGATGGCTGATATTCTTACAGTTAATAAAATCACCAAGGAGTTTGGCCGATTAAGGGCTGTGGACGGGCTCTCTTTTAATATAAAGGAGGGTGAAATCCTTGGCATTATGGGACCAAACGGTGCAGGAAAAACCACGGTATTTAATCTGCTCACCGGCGCCTTCAGACCGGAGAACGGTTCGATAATCTTTAAGGGCAGGGATATTACCCATGAGTCTCCTGCCAAAAGGTGCCACCTTGGCATAGGCAGGACCTATCAGATCCCACGCCCGTTCGATAAAATGACGGTATATGAAAATCTTCTGGTGGGTGCTGTCCATGGCGGGAGTCTCTCTGAAAAACTGGCAAGGGAAAGGGTCCTAGATATCCTGGATCTGATTGGCTTGTACTCTTTGAAAGATCATCTGTCTGGAGCTTTGCCGCTATTAAATAGAAAGACCTTAGAACTTGGCAGATCCTTGGCTACTCAACCGGATCTTATCCTTCTGGATGAGATTGCAGGCGGGCTGACAGAAAAGGAGGTCCGTCAGGTCCTTGAGATTGTAAGACGGATCAGAGAAATGGGTGTTACGATAGCATGGATAGAGCATATCCTGATGATGATGTCCGAAGGTGTTGACAGGCTGCTTATCATAGCTGAGGGTAAGGAGCTGCAATGTGGTGATCCCGCCAATGTTATGAACTCTCACGAGGTGATTGAATGCTACTTAGGTGCGGAGGATGAATAATGTCTGACAGGATTGCGCTTAGGGTTTCAGACCTGGATGTCTATTACAGGGATTTTCAGGCCCTGAGAAATATCAATCTGGAGATAAAAGAAGGAGAGATAATTTCTGTGATAGGCGCAAATGGCGCGGGCAAATCCACTCTTCTAAATACAATAGCAGGCCTTATGGTTCCCGCCAGGGGGAGTATAAATTTTTTTGAAAAGGATATGACTAAAAACCCGGCTCACAGGACCGTGGCAGACGGGATAGCACTCGTACCTGAGGGTAGGCGTGTATTTTCCAGGCTTACTGTTTATGAAAATCTTGTGATGGGTTCCTATACACCCAGGTCGCGACCTGCGAAGGATAAAGAGCTTGAAAAAATCTATGAGCTATTTCCAGTATTAAAGGAGAGGCACGATCAGATGGCAAACAGTCTGAGTGGAGGTGAGCAGCAGATGCTTGCAATTGGTCGTGCTCTCATGTCACAGCCAAGGCTTATACTATGTGATGAAATATCTCTGGGACTTGCCCCGGTTATTATAAAAAATATCTATAAACAGCTGAAGAAAATTAATGAGAAAGGACTTAGTATTGTACTGGTCGAACAGGACATCACGCGGAGCCTGAAAGCGTCAAGCCATGCCTATGTGATGTTGTCAGGAAAAATTGTATTGGAAGGTGACCCAGCGTCTCTGACTGAGGATCAGGTCAAAAAGGCATATTTTGGTGTCTGAAAATTTTTCATATCCTGGATCCGGTCACTACCTTCTATTTGAATCACTATCACTTATTGCCTGATTTTTAATACTACACCATGGTGTTATAGAGAGGGACTGAACATGGGGGATGCGCCCTGTAAGGGTGAGCCTGAGCCCCTATGGTAGAAAAAGCCTTGTATTTAAAGGGAAGTTGCAGAAATTTTGACCCGCGGACATATTGTCTATATGGGAGGAGTCAGAAAATTTTATGGAAGAATTCGCGCAACCCATATTGAACGGAATCCTGCTTGGCGGTTTATATGCCATTGTTGCCATTGGAATGTCGACAATGGCAGGGATAGTCAGGGTTGTAAACCTGGCCCATGGTGACCTGACGATCCTTGGAAGCTTTCTGTCCCTGACCCTGATCACCATACTCGGGGTAAGTCCCCTGGTAACACTTTTGATTGTTGTGCCTGCCATGTATTTTGTGGGTTATTTCATCCAGGGATTTCTTTTAAACAGGGTTCTGGGAAAAGAGATGGAGCCACCCCTTTTGGTAGCTTTTGGTCTTTCTATTATACTCCAGAACCTGCTGCTCCTTATCTATACTCCTGACGCACAGAGCCTGATGACAATCCTGGCATTAAAGACCATTACGATCACAGACTATCTGAGCATACCAGTGATATATCTTTTGAATTTCCTTATCAGTATGGCGGTTATTCTCGTCCTGTATTACTTCTTCCAGAATACCTATATGGGACGGGCCATAAGGGCGGCATCTGATGATGTGGCTGCGGCGCAGCTTGTGGGTATTGACACAAAAAATATATATGCAAAGGCCATGGGCATAGCAATGATGACCGCAGGTGTGGCTGGAGTGCTTATTGGGATGACATTTACCTTCTATCCCTACACCGGCCCCCAATATCTGATAATTGCGTTTGGTGTAATTGTAATCGGAGGCATGGGGAGTATCAAAGGTACAATAGTAGGCGGGCTTATCCTTGCCCTGTCCCAGCTCATAGGGGCCCAGGTATTCGGGCCGGGATATCAGCTCCTGTGCGGTTATGTTGTCCTTTTAATAGTACTTGCAATACGTCCTCAGGGAATATTTGGGACGGTTTGATCAATTCGCCGCAACAAATAGTGCAAGATTCAGGGAGTATTTTGAGGACTAAAATATTAGTGTGATGCTAAGATTGGGTGAAAATAGATTTTTTGAAATTGCTTCAAATAAAAAGGTAAAAGATGGGCCCCATGATACTTAAAGCAAAGTGGTACATTTTAGGTCTGCTGGTTATGGTTCTGGCAACTGTGCCTGTATGGGGGAGCGATTATATGCTCCTTTGCTGTCTCCTCTTTTTGCTGTACCTAGCAATGTCTCAGATGTGGAACCTCCTTACCGGCTATTCTGGCCTGCTATCCCTTGGGCAGCAGGCGTTTATTGGTACTTCAGCCTATACAGTGGCCATATTGTGCAATTACTATGGGGTCAATATCTGGCTTTGTATTATCAGCGGAGGTATCTTTTCTGTTATAATGGCGCTTTTCATGTCCCTTTTTATATTCAGAATGAAAGGGATATATTTTGGTATAGGAACCTGGGTATTTGCCGAGACCCTGCTGCTATGGGTCAGCAACTGGGAATATGTCAAATACGGTGTGGGGCATTTTATTTCTCCTGATCCTGTCCCTTCCATGACACAGATATATTTTGCAGCATTTATCATAGGGATAGGTTCGGTGGCCCTGGTCTACGCGATATTGAGATCCAGATTAGGACTGGGATTGATGGCAATGCGCGATGATGATGATGTGGCAGAAACCATGGGTGTTGAGGTGTTCAGATCAAAGCTCTACTGCTTCTTAATAGGGGCCTTTGTTACAGGCCTGGCAGCAGGTGTAATTTACACTTTTCAAGTATTTGTAAAACCTGATAACTGTTTTTCCATAGACTGGACCGTTAAACTCGTATTCATAGTTATTATCGGCGGAATAGGGACCATTGAAGGGCCGATAGTTGGCTCTTTTATCTTTGTCTTACTGTCTCAGTTCCTTTCCGGAATAGCCTCGTATAGTATGCTGATTTTAGGTGTTATTGCTATTATAATAATCCTTACTGCCCCAAAAGGTATCATGGGGACCCTACAGGAAAGGCTGGGTTTTGAGATTCTGTCTCCCAGACGGAAATGACAATCTAATTGATCTGTTTTTTAAAGATTGGCAAGGTTAATAGAGAGGAGTGAAAAAAATTCAATCTGGAATCCGTATGCTATTGCCTTAACCCTGCATATTGACATAAATGCTCTAAAACAATTCGCTTTCTAATTTTTCTTGACAGGATCATCTATAACATGTTGTATCCATTAGAATATTGTTACAATTTTCATTTACTTATACTTCTTGCCTTAAAAAAACAAATCTTTATCCCGGTAAATAAACTCTAAATTGAAACATGTTATTTAATGTGAACTAAAAGAGAGGAGGATAAAAAAGGATGAAAAAAATATTTTTTCCTGGTGCAATCTTTCTAATGGCTATGGCGGTTGCCGTGTTGCTCTTTGCATGGCCCAGTATATATCCTACCGGTACCACTATCTATAACCCCGGCAAGGCATTTAACGGATACACAATGTTTAACTCCGGGAGTACCATGTATTTGATGGATATGAACGGTAAGGTTGTTCATACATGGAAGCTTCCATTTAGTGCCCATCATGGAGAGCTCAAACCGAATGGGAATCTGGTAGTTATCTGCGCTGACCCAAAAGCAATGCCTGGACGACCCGGACAAGCTCCTTACTTGATGGGCGGCGGTATGGGATGGATATATGAGCTCGACTGGGAGAGCAATATAGTATTCCAGCATTTTGATCCCACAATGCATCATGACTTTTCCATGATGAAGAATGATAACTATCTCTATGTTGGATGGGAGCAGATTCCAAAAGAGCTCCAAAAAAAGATTCGTGGCGGAGAAAAGGAATCTGAGCACATAGGTGGAGTTATGTGGGGGACCACACTGGTGGAGGTTAATCCCAAAGGCGAAGAGATCTGGAAATGGAGAGCTGTTGAAAGCTGGGACCCTGAATTAGATGTCATAGGGCCTATTCATGCAAGAAACGAATGGGGTCATGTTAATTCCGTGGATGAGATGGAGAATGGGGATATAGTGTTCGACGCAAAGCACACCGACACCGTTTATATTGTTGATAAGGAAACCAAAAAGGTAAAGTGGCGATGGGGTGGATTTGCCTATATTGATAAAGAAACAGGAGATATTGAGTTTAAGCCTCGTACGGCCGAAGACTCGCTGGGAGGGCAGCACTGCGCCCATGAGATTCCGTCAAACCTTCCCGGTGGAGGAAATATCCTGCTTTTTGACAACGGGATGTACGCCGATGGTTCACGTGTGGTTGAGGTCGATCCCAAGACTGGAAAAGTTGTGTGGCAAACTCCGACCGGTCCTAACAGGGAGCTTGACTCTAGTTACATAAGCGGAGCGGAGAGGCTCCCTAACGGCAATACCCTTATCTGTTCAGGCGCTCAAGGAAGGCTTCTT
>JAFDJA010000311.1 GCA_019307745.1 Deltaproteobacteria bacterium
GGTCATCTAAAAAATGTCCCTCTATAGAAATACTTTTATCATTAAGTTCTCTTTCTAAAATATCTCTTTTGAGTTCCTCTTCTTTTTTGCATATCCATATCCACAACTTGTTTTTTTCATCCCTGTAGAGAAATCTGTTTTCAATATTTAATCTTTCCTTGCACGAAGGACAAGTTGCGCAGTTAAACTCTCCAGCAAGGATCATATCCTTTATCTCCGGGTCATACTCTGTAAAGACATATTCGTATATATCAGTTTGAAATTTTTTGCCACAGCTACAACTTATTTCATAAGGCAACTTTAATCCCATTATCCTCTCCTAAAAAGCTGACAGATAAAATATTTAATCTGCCAGCTTTTCTTTTAGAAGACATACCATATTTAGGCTTGTTTTTGTATTAATAGGGCATTCTTTTCGGTAAATTGACTACCCACAAAACAGCTCTTTGGAATCATGGCATGTATACCCTTTGTATAGTCCACAAGCTGGGTAACATGAAGGTCTACTGCCTGGCTGCAAAAGGCATAAGCCTCTAACTTCGGGATACCATAGTACTTGTTCAGGAACTTTATAGCCTGTCTTACAGCCATCTGACATGACTTATAGAGATCAGTGTGGAACCCCATCGCCATCCAGTGGGTAGGAGTTGAGCAGAAAGGCCAATCTATAAGTTTCTTAAGATCCTTTCTTACGGTTAGCCTTAAGGTGATGTTCTTAAAGGCTCCTTCCAAGGCATTCAGGTTCACCTCTCCATGACCCTGCGCAAGGTGGGCATCACCTGTTTTGAGGCAAGCGCCTTTAACGTGTACAGGGAAATACAGGACGGAACCGCTAACCATATCCGCATTATCCATATTGCCACCATGCTTTCCAGGAGGGACATTGCTCCACATCCCTTTTTCAGGGAGTTCGACCCCAATTGTGCCAGGGAATGGTTTGATAGGGATCTCTACGCCTGGCAAAAATTCATATTTCATCTTTCTTGTATTTGCATAATACCACCTGACTTTTCCTTGTGGGAAATCATCAGCAAGAACACCCAGTTTCAAAAATGATGTGGGTGGATTGAGATTAAAACCATAATTATTAGCTTGGATATCAAGAATTTCTATCTGGAGGATATCCCCAGGCTTAGCCTCCTCAATATATATAGGACCTGTTAAATGATGGTGGCCTGCTGGCTTCACTTTCTTTTCAGCCCCTGTTTTTTTATCTGGATAGAAGAAGCACTTGGGTTTAGTTTCCTTAATTACCTCAGTATACCATCTCTCCCAATCTTCTATTGTAGCCCCAGGCACCATCTTGCTCATGAGATGGGTTCCTGTTTCCACATGGACAATTTCACCAGATTTCATATGTAGAACAGGCTTTGTGGAATTATCCCAGTATCCATGCGTTGAAGTCATTTCATTGCATCCAAGGATATGAACCTTCCCTGTCATATCCATTCTCTTTGTCTCTACAGCATGGGCCTTTGGTACTGAGAGTTTGCCCATCGCCAAGGCAGTACCCATGGTACCCGTATATTTTAAGAACTTTCGCCTGTCTATCTTCTCTTCAAAACGATTCTTTTTGCTATTTTCCATCTGCAACCTCCTTTCTTTTAAAAAGGTTATTAAGGAATAAAATTTAAGCAGAGATCACCCCCTTCCTTGAAGAATTAAGTAAGCTTTTCTCCTCCTTTATATAAATTATGCCAAAAAATTCCGCCCTTTGGGGCGGGGATGAATGGAATCTTTTAAGTCAACCGTAAGGTTGACGCATGGATTTGAGATATGTAAAATCACCCAGACTTCGCATCTGCTAACTTTGCACCAGAAGCCCATTACGACACCCAACAGGATAAAAAACATCCAGTCAGGAGCAAGTTATGCACATTTTGAGGGGTGTCTCCATGTGGAACCTCACCAATAGAGGTTAATGATTGAAAAGGCTATATGATAAAACAATCAAAGCTGGATAGCGAGAAACGAATCGAGAATGAGGTCAGCGCAACAATAGATGTTTCCCAATGGAAAATAAGTAGAGATAGAGAACAGGTTTCAAAAGAGAATCAATCTCAATAAACTATTTTAAAACTTTGATTGTGTCAAGAAGATAATGATTTTAAATAATTATACCACTTTGTGGTATTGTTTGGTG
>JAFDJA010000003.1 GCA_019307745.1 Deltaproteobacteria bacterium
CGAATCTCTGAATCTACCCTGACCGCAGGGATAAGATCTTCGTCTCTGATCTCTTCCCGGGCAATCTCTTCCCGGGCAATCTCTTCCAGCCCGCTGATAAGTGCTTCAAGATTTGAAGTTTTTAGTGTCATGCCTGCCGCATGGTAGTGACCACCGAACCCTTCAAAAAGATGTCCAAGTCTGGTGAGTGCCTGATGGAGGTTGAATCCATCGATGCTTCTTCCTGAACCAGCTATGATGCCGTCCTGAATCATCAATACCAGGATTGGTTTGTGGTATTTTTCCAGCAGTTTGGAGGCAACAATACCCAGTACTCCTTTATGCCAGCCCTCTTCAGCAAACACCATGGTGCGTCTGTTAGTCGTGTCTGCTTTCCCGGCTATGGATTTTTCTATCTGAGAGATTATTTCACCTTCCACAAGCTGACGCTGACGGTTGATCATGTTCAGCTGTTCGGCCAGTTTTTTTGCTGTGGATGGGCTGTTTGTAATAAGGGCGTTGAGCCCTGGAGCAGCATCTCCCATTCTTCCTGACGCATTGAGGCGCGGGGCCAGCTTAAACGCTAGGTCATATGAAGAGACTTTTGAACTATCTATGCCGGATATCTTCTGCATAGCCATTATTCCCGGCCATTGCGAGTTCTTCATGCCATCGATTCCAGCGTGGACAAGTATCCTGTTCTGCCCCTTGAGAGGGACCATATCAGCCACGGTTCCAAGGGCCACAAGATCAAGATAATTTCTCAGGTCAGGCTCTGTCCGTTTTTTAAACCAGCCTCGCTGTCTGAGAGCTGCCCTCAGGCCGACTGCAAGGAAAAATGCCACTCCTACTCCGGCCAGATCTTGAAACGGGAATGATGAGTCCTGTCTGTGGGGATTGATAACAGGACAGATTGGATTAAAGTTGTCATGTATCTGATGGTGGTCTGTGACAATAACCTTCATCCCCAGCTGCTGCGCCAGCTCAATCTCCTTTTGATTTGATATGCCGCAGTCCACCGTGATAATCAGTCTGGTACCTCTTTTCCTGAGCCCTTTAACAGCACCTGAATTAAGGCCGTAGCCCTCCTTAAGCCGGTGTGGGATATAGGAGGATGCATTGACGTCAAGACTGGAAAACAGGTTGATCAGCAGAGCTGTTGCAGTAAGTCCGTCAGCATCATAGTCGCCATAAACAGTAATATGTCCCTGGTTTTCTATGGTCTCCAGGATCAGTTCCAGCGCTTTATCCATATCTTTCATGAGCATAGGGTCGATCAGGCTTGAGAGTCTGGGAGATAGAAACGCCTTTGCCGAATCATTGTCTGATATCCCCCTGTTGATCAAAAGAAGGGCGTTGAGTTCTGAAATGCCTGTTTTAAGCGCCAGATGTGATGTTTCTTTGGATGGGGGAGTTAATCTCCAGATCTTTTTTTTTGCTGTCATGAATAGATGCTTTTCAATTATTGTCAGGATAGGTTTATGTGAAGATACACAAATATTTCAATAGCAAACCCGGGATTTCATTGCAACAGAAGCCGGAGTTTATCTTAAAGTACAATATCTGGTTATCATCTGTTATCAGGGGAGTAGGTGGCGCAGGCCGAATCCGATTCCCATACAGTTATCCTGCTTACTTCTAGAGTATCATTGTTCAGTTCCCGGCTCGTGATTTCATAAAGATACCTGGCAATGTTTTCCGATGAAGGATTTATATCCTTGAAATACTCCAATTCATTAAGGAATTTATGGTCCAGTTCTTCAAGGATGTTCAGGGTTGTCTCTTTTATAACCTTAAAGTCAATAAGGAGACCATTTTCACCAAGGGTTTCTCCCTTTACAAATACCTCTATTTTCCAGTTATGGCCATGGAGATTCTCGCATTTGCCATTATAATTCCTTAGTTGATGTGCGGCTCCGAACTGGAATATGGTTTTTAATTCGTACATTATCATGTCCTTATGTATAATTTTTATACAAATCGAAGTTTTAGATTAAGACGGTCCATACTATAGCAGGATCATCCATTAGGTGCTGTGAGGGATCACTCAGAAAATAAAATTACATTCCTGACGCATCTTGACTACAATTAAGAGTCAGTTGATCATTAACGCAAAATTTTGAAAGCCGCCCTGATGTTATCGCGTTTTTACTAAATCAGATAAACAAAAAATCTGCTCACACCTGAAGCCAGATCCGCGAACCTTTTTTCGACTGAACACTAAGCAGGATCAGAAGGGGATGCCCAGCCTGACTGTCAGGCAGATTTCCCGCATTCACAGCATCGACTGTCAATAATGATACCTGTGCAGTTCCCGTCAGGGCAGAGGACCCTGTTTTCAAAATCCGGGTCACTGTCTTCTACTTCAATATCTTCTGCGGTCCCTTCCATATCTATACCACACTCCATGCAGTAGCGGCTTTCTGGAGGGATAACAGTATTGCAATGCGGGCACTCTTTGCCTGGGATCTCTTTGCTGCAATGTGGACATTTCATAGTAATCACCTTTTAATGTAGTTTTTCTCCATTCTTAAGATTATTACACAAATAATATATTCAGGTCGGTTGTGTCAACAGGTATGAATGCGTCAGGAATGATATGGCCATATGTGCTGTAACTAGAATTGATGATTGCTAAACTAAGACTGTATAACGGGAGTTCATTAAGGATTAATGAAAATATGAATTTTATCGATTTCAGCTTGATTTCAAAAAATAAACATGAAATATTAGCATGTGACTTTTTTCACATTTCCTGTTGATTTTCCCGGTTCAGGCAGTAAGGCGGTTTTCAGGGCATATCCCCAAGATTCCGGTAATGACTTGATTTTTTTGACTATAATATTACTGGCTTTTTTTGAATGTATGTCTGGGCTTAACTATTATTGGGCCCTGGAACAGTGAGGATAAATTTTATTAGGAGGGATGTAATATGAACACAAAGATCATCAAGGATTTAATGGTTCCTCTTGAAGAGTACGCGACTGTATCCCAGGACGCTACTATGTATGAGGTAATTCATGCCCTGGAAGATGCCCAGGAGAAAATGGATGCAAATCGTTATAAATACCTGCACAGGGGTGTGCTTGTCTATGATGAGAATAATAAGATTATAGGCAAGTGTGGCCAATTGGATATATTGCGTGGACTGGAGCCCAAATACAAGGGGATGGGCGATCCTGCCGTGCTTGCCAGGGCAGGATTCAGCATAGATTTTCTGCATTCCATGATGGATCAGTACTCACTCTTTTCAAGCACCATTGAGGCGGTTTGCGACAAGGCAAAAAGTATGAAGGTCAGGGACTTTATGGTGACGCCTTCAGAGTATGATTATGTGGAGGAAAGCGCATCTCTAAATGTTGCTGTCCACTTTATGGTCATGGGGCATCTGCAGTCGCTGCTTGTAACCAGGGCTGAAAAACTTGTAGGAATATTGCGGCTGACAGACGTCTTTATGGAGATTTTTCAAAAGATGGAAAACTGCTGTTTTGTTAATGATATATAGTGTGCAGGGTGTGGTTGATTTTGTCTATATTCCTCCAGTGAAGGAGGCTGTCAGTATGAATCTCGGAATAGCTCATGATGTGTACAATGGCAGGATTTTTGCTAATACCTGAATCTTTATTGGTGTCTCTATTTTTTAAATTATTTGGTTTTTAATCCCGACATTTCAGGGTGTAATTGATGTGGTCGAACAGTACAGATATGCACCAAATTTATTCAGTGAGATTAAAAATGCAGCCCTGCCATTATTCCCCCATGCAAACCGCCAACATTATATCCATCTATATCTGCATATGACCATCTCAATAGAACTCCGAGGTTAAATTGCCGGTTTAACCGAAACACAATACCACCGGAAAACCAGATCCCTATTTCTTTGTCGCTGATGGGTTTGGCAGACTTCAAATCTGCACTGAAATAGGCTGCCCCGGCACCTAAAAAGGGTATCATTACAGGGTCATTTTCAAAATATTTACGCATTCCCAGGCAAATCTCTTTGATTTCCAGTGTATCCCCTGAATCATCTCCATCAGATTCAAAGTAATCAATTGCCCAGTTTACATAATTCTGCGGACCGATATCCAGTATTATTCCTATCTCATTGTGATCATCCAGGTCACTTCCTGTTCCCATGTTATCTGATACCTTCTTTTTTCCAAAAAAGTAGTTCAGATTTCCAGTGGCATCCTCTGCAACCGCAGAAGAACAGTACATTATTGCCAGAAGACCAAAAAAGAGACCAAATATCAATCTGTTCATGGCTGTTACCTCCAAATATTTTTTCAAAGTCTGATTTTTTTAGACAAGCCCTTCTTTTGCATGGCAAAAACAATACACCATATTTGAATTGCTCTTCTAAAAGCGGGACTGAAAGGTCTATCCAGAAATTCTATTTAAATCAACAAAATGGATATATAAACTGTAGTGGAAAATTAGAAAATAATATATAGATTTTTTTTCTCGTCCAGTTTTTAAAACAGTGTTACCAGTAAATGTTTCAGGTAAATAAGGCGGTTTTCATCTGTCATAATTCGAGGATAAAGAAGGATGAAAGGAATTCTTGGATATTGTGAAAATTAATCTCATTCGACACACAATTATCTCTTTTTGAGCATGGCCACAGTTGCAAATCTTCCGGTCTCTCCCTCGCCTCTGTATGAATAAAACACGCCTGTATTGCATTTCGTGCATATGGAGGCTATTTCTATGTTTTTATTTTTCATGCCTGTTTTCAGGAGTTGAGCCCTGCTTGTCTCCCATAGGTCAAAATGGAGCTTTTGAGTCATGAATCGTTTGAATTTTGCTGGGAATATCTCTTCATGGGTAACAAATTCCGCGCAGCAGGGTCCAAGGGATGGACCAATCCCTGCCAACAGGTCACCCGGGCTTGATCCAAACTCTGATTTCATCCTTTTTATTACGCTGTCAAGGATATTGCAGACATTTCCTCTCCATCCACAATGGATACAGGCAACGACCTCTTTTATTGGATCGAAAATAATAATTCCCTGGCAGTCTGCCTGCTTTATCAGGAGTGCTATGTCCGGAACATCAGTTATCATGGCATCCCCATCTACAATTGATTCAGGGAGCGGAATACAGCCTCTGCGGACAACAAGGATATCCTGTCCATGGACCTGATTCATTGAAACAAGATGTTTTGCCCCTAATCTCTTTTGTATTATATCCAAGTTGTATTTGATGTGTCTGGCTTGGTCACCTGTGGTGTGTCCGGTATTCAGGCTATCCCAGGGTTGGGTACTTGTGCCTCCATGGCGTGTAAATACTGCATGATCTAACCTGTCATAATGTGCTGCCAGTTTGGGAAATTGGAAGTATGGAGGTCTGTCCCATTGCCTGGGATTGAGTGTTTGACCCGGCAGTGTTGTTCTAGTGCCTGTAAAAAGTCTCCTGATAAACATATCGCCTGATAATAGGATTCCGGATTTGTCATTCCAGTTTCGGGGAAGGGAAATAAAAGGGGACGGTGTATTTCTGATGAGGGCCTGGAAAAGTCCTTGGCCGTGCATCCTTAATCAAACCATGCACAAAATGGCATTAACACTCCAAGTAGATATAGATCTCAATACGACACAAACAACATTACTTACCGCTGCTTCCTCCCGGACCTGACGGGATTCATAAGTGTATGTCACGTATGGTCCACCTCAACTTTAAGTGATCAGAGGCCAAATTGAAAACATGCTTATCCTGAAGGATCTTCAACCCCGCTAAGCGGATCTCGGGTTACAGGGCACCGCTACCTCCCCATCTAGCACGACCAAGGCAAACCTGTTTTAATCAATATCAACCCGTTCCTTAAGCTCTTTTCCTACTTTGAAGAATGGCAGTTTTTTGGATTCAACATTTATGATCTGGCCTGTCTTTGGATTCCTGCCCTGATATCCTTCGTAGTGTTTGATCTTAAAGCTCCCAAATCCCCTAATCTCTATCCGCTCTTTGTTAATGAGCGCCTTTTCCATGTCTCCAAAGATCATATTCACGATCTCTTCAGCTTTTTTCAGGGGCAAGCTTTCTGATTTAGCGAGGGCGTCAATGAGTTGTGATTTGTTCATGGATCTCCTATCTTTTGAGCCGATAATGTTTGGATTATTATATATATGGAGAAAGGATTAAATTAATATTATACAATAATGGTATATAAATAGTTAATCAAAGACCTTAAGTCAAGTGAGATTTGAAGTTCGTAAAAAAAATTACTTAACAGTCTTTATAAGATCAATTTGTGTGAAATTGTTTTATTGAGTTGTGCACTCTTTTTTTTTAAAAGGCCAGGCATGGTAAAAGCCTTGATATTTGTCTCTCCCTGATATAGAACCCGGTGTGTGTATTAGAAACAGGACAAGTAGGCACCTGAATTTTGCAAAAGGTATCCTGGCTAGGCCTAAAGAATTTATATATAGAATAAAGGCGGAGCAGTTTTACTGCCAGTCATATCATCTGTGTGGTGAGAATTAAAATTGGAACCCGGGAACCACCTTTCTGGAGAGGGAGTGACGACCGCTTTACTGTCAAACAAATGATCTTTATCTCAGCGTTCTGGCCGGACGAGCCACGGTGGATGATGCAAAATTCATACAATACCATTAAGAAAATCCTGAAAAGGAGGGGCGATTATGGATAAGATAATAACTATTGACGGCCCAGCAGGAGCCGGAAAAAGTACTGTAAGCCGGATTGTGGCAAAAGAACTGGATTTTCTTTATCTGGATACCGGCGCAATGTACCGCGCTGTCGCGCTTCAGGCCAAGATGCAGGATTTGGATTTCAGTGACGGGGATGGATTGAAAGAGATGTGCGGCCGCCTCGACCTCAGGTTTGTCTCTGATGGAGATGTCCCCAGGATCTTCAATGGTGAGGAAGATATTTCTCTTGTCATAAGAAGTCCGGAGATGGATATGCTTGCCTCAAGAGTGTCTGCTGTGAAAGAGGTGCGAGAGGCCATGACCGGATTTCAGCGCAGGATAGGGGCGAAAAGGGGATTGGTGGCGGAAGGGCGGGATATGGGCACTGTCGTGTTTCCTGATGCTGATAAAAAATTTTTTGTTACAGCCTCTGTTGAGGTGAGGGCTGAAAGAAGATATCAGGAGAGAGCTTACCGTGGCGAGCCTATATTAAAAGAAGAGGTCCTGGCTGAACTCAAGAAGAGGGATGAACAGGATTCTAACCGTTCTATCGCCCCATTGCATCCAGCCAGTGATGCGTTAATTTTAGACACTTCCTTCTTGAGTATTGATGAGGTTGTTAAGGCAATACTGATATCAACAAGAGGGTATTTGGAGGATGGGGAAAATGCGGAGTCGCCTCAGTTTTAAGGTCCGCACCAGCAATGATATTATCTTTTACCCATTGTCAGTCATAGAACCTGTTCCACGCAGGAGTGAAATTGAAACAGGCTTGTTACAGACTCATTAGGGAAAAATAAAAAAAGTGATTAGATAGTTGCAGTTTTATGAATTATTTGATAACAATCAGAAGTTATACCATTCTTGGTTACAGATAATAAATTTAGGGGGTTTAGTTGATGGAGAAACTAACAGACGAAACAGTAGAAAATGATTTTATTAACAATGAAGATGACCAGACAACCACGGTTTTTGATCCAAATGGATCTGAAACAGCTCTATCCGGGAGTAATGATGAAGATGAGATAAAGGATTCTGAACCTAGCAGCTTTATGGAACTATACGAGCAGAGCCTACAGGAGAATGACATTCAGGAAGGTGAACTGGTTTCTGGTGAGATAGTTATGGTCGGTAAAGAATATGTGCTAGTTGATATAGGATACAAATCAGAGGGACAGATTCGTGTCAACGAGTTTGTTGACGCTGAAGGTAACTTGACTGCCAATGTTGGGGACAAGGTCGAGGTACTGCTGGAAAAAAGAGAAGATGATGATGGCCGGATCATTCTTTCCAAGGAAAAGGCTGCCAAGATTAAGGTCTGGGATGAGATAAAAGCGATATATGAGGAAGACGGGACTGTGAGCGGAAAGATAACTTCACGCCTCAAGGGTGGCATGGCAGTGGATATCGGCCTTCAAGCTTTTCTGCCCGGGTCACAGATTGACCTGAAACCTATAAGAAATTTTGATGAGCTTATCGGTACGACTCATGATTTTAAGATTCTGAAATATAATAAACGCCGTTCCAATATTGTTCTGTCCCGCAGGGCGCTTCTTGAAAATGATCGTAAAGCACAAAGGGAGGAAATCCTGAAGCATCTTGAAGAGGGCGCAGTTATGCAGGGAATCGTTAAAAACCTGACAGACTATGGAATTTTTATAGATCTGGGTGGTATTGATGGTCTGCTTCATATTACTGATATATCATGGGGCAGGATAGGTCACCCATCAGAGATGTATCATATAGGTGATGAAATCACTGTAAAAATCCTGAAATTTGACAGGGAGAATGAAAGAGTATCTTTAGGTATCAAACAACTCAATCTTGATCCCTGGTCAAAGGCTGACGAAAAATATCCTATTAACAGCAGGGTTCAGGGTAAGGTGGTAAGTCTAGCCGATTATGGAGCATTTGTTGAAGTTGAGGAAGGCATTGAGGGTCTGATTCATGTGTCTGAGATGTCATGGACCAGAAAAATAAGGCATCCCTCTCAGATTCTCAAGGTCGGCGATATGGTTGATGCAGTTGTCCTGAGCATAGATTCAGCCAGCAAACGGATCTCTCTCGGGCTAAAGCAGGTTGAACCGAATCCCTGGGAAGTTATTGGCGAGAAATACCCTGTTGGTACCACCATTGAAGGCAAGATCAAAAATATTACTGATTTTGGTGTGTTTATAGGTATTGATGAAGGAATTGATGGCCTTGTACATATATCTGATATCTCCTGGACCAAAAGGATAAAACACCCTTCTGAACTTTTCAAGAAAGGTCAGGAAATTCAGGCTGTTGTCCTAAATATTGATGAAGGGAACGAGCGCTTTTCACTGGGTATCAAGCAGTTGAACATTGATCCGTGGGATGAGATCCCTGTGAGATACAGCCCAGGCACCAGGATCACTGGTACAGTTACAAATGTAACTGATTTTGGTGTTTTTGTTGAGTTGGAAGAGGGGATTGAAGGCCTCATCCATGTGTCTGAACTTACAAAAGAGAAAGGAAGCAATCCTTTGAGTCGGTTTAAGGTCGATGATGTTATTCAGGCAAAGGTAATAAATATATCAAAAGAAGACAAAAAGATTGCCCTTTCTATCCGTAAGCTGGAAGAGACGGATGAAAAGGAAGTATACAAATCCTATATGGGCAACTCAAATGGTTCGACTTCGAATTTTGGCGCTCTTTTAATGGCCGGTCTTGAGGGAAAATCTCAGGTAAAGGGTACAGAGACGGAAGGCGTCAGTGAAGCCAATGGTGAAGAAACTGGTCCCGATGATAGTCCTGTAGTTGAATCAGATGATGTAGCGTCGAGTGCCGAAGTTTCTGAGGAAACTGTTGAGGAAGTTCCCGCTGATGAGACACCTGATGAGGAGGCTGTTGAGGAAGCTTCTGCTGATGAGACACCCGATGAGGAGGCTGTTGAGGAAGTTCCTGCAGATGAAACGCCTGATGAGGAAGCTGTTGAGGAAGATACGGAAGCCTCTGAAGGGTCTGCTGATAAAGAGTAGAGAGAAGTGGCTCGATCCAGTGGCAATATAATTGAAGCAGAGTATTTTTCTGTATAAGACCTGGAGGACAGCCCAGAATAAGGGAATTATTCCTGATACATTATATTAAGCTATAGAATCCCTCGGATAATTTGAACGGAGTGTGCATATGAAGAAACATCCAATGCTAACGGTCCTTATTATTCTGGGGATTTTTATTTTGTGCCTCGGTATGGTCATGGCAATTTATAACAGGTTTTCCGGATTGTCTTCCGGACTTGTTTTTTCAAACAAGGTTGGAGTGATACCTGTAGAAGGAGTTATTGTCAATTCCAAAGATGTAGTGGAACAGCTGGTTGAGTTCAGGAAGGATAAGCGGATAAAGTGCATTATACTGAGAGTTGATTCTCCCGGAGGAGGCGTTGGCGCCTCACAGGAGATTTACCGTGAGATTGTCAAGACCAGGAAAACCAAACATGTAATTGCCTCAATGGGAGGTGTGGCCGCATCCGGTGGTTACTATATAGCCGCAGCCGCGGACAAGATAGTGGCAAATCCCGGGACAATTACAGGCAGTATCGGCGTAATTATGGAGTTTATGCAGTTTCAGGAGCTTACAAAGAAAATCGGTATCAGTCTGGAGGTGTTGAAGAGCGGAGAATTTAAGGATATAGGATCTCCCCACAGAGAGATGACAGAGCAGGAAAGGGTGTTGCTAAATGATCTTATTTTAGATATTCAGGGGCAGTTTGTCAAAGCGGTTGCCGAAGGTCGGAATCTGCCAGAGGAAAAGGTAAGGGAGATAGCAGACGGAAGGGTTTTTTCCGGAGCAATGGCCAGGGATTTAGGCCTGATTGATCAGACCGGAAACTTTCAGGATGCAGTGGAACTTGCCAAGGAGATAACAGGTATAGAGGGTGATGTTGAGCTTGTCTATCCGGACACAGGCAAGCTTGGCTTGCTGGGATTTCTTTTACAAGGTGCTTCCAATATCATTATAAAGACAGTCACTGACAGCCGCCAGCCCAGTTTTGAATACAGATGGGCTGGTCCTGCCCAACCGTAACATTAGAGAAAATCACTGACATCCCCTTTGCCTTCGCGAATAATTTCAGGTATGTCCCCGACCAGAGATATAACACTGGAAGGGCTGGGCTTTAACGATCCACCGTCAATAATAAAGTCCAGGTGAGACGGATATGCATCTTGAATTAAATAAGGATTGTCCACTTCAGCACTTGTGGTTATTATAGGGCGGCGCAGTGTCCTGACAATGTTGAGGCAGATATTGTTGTCCGGGACCCTTATGCCGACGGTTTTTTGTTTGGTAAGCATTATCTTTGGAACTAGTTTGGTACCTTCAAGAATAAATGTATAAGGCCCAGGCAAGAGTCTTTTCATGGTCTTGAAGGCATAGTTGGATACCTGTGCATATCGGCTGATCTCTTTCAGGCTGTCACATATAATAGAGAAGGGTTCTTTCAGTGACCTTTTTTTCAGCTTATGTATGAGCTGTATACCCCTTTTGTTGTAAAGGTCACACCCTATACCGTAAAAGGTGTCTGTGGGATAGGCTATAATGCCGCCATTATCCAGGGCTTCAATGACCATATTAACAAGCCGCTGCTGGGGATTCTGTGGATTAATAGAAATAATCATATATAACCGGATGTAATATTGTTCTGCCATTGAGGAACATGTGGTTGTGTCTAATTTCCGGGCGCCTTGGAACTGAAGATCTACATTTCATATGGGGTTGGCTTTCAGAAATCAGAGGTTCCTACTGGCCGGAAATAAGGATGAAATTTCGTTTCCTATGTATCCAAAAAACTGAGACTTGTCAATCTTATCAGGAGTGGGAGAGATAAAAATGGTAGTGTTTAATCCGGCTTTTCCTGTCTTTTCTTTTCTTTTCGGTCTTATATGGGGCAGTTTTTTGAATGTCTGTATTCATCGAATTCCATTAAAGCAATCTATTGTCCATCCCTCTTCAAGCTGTCCGAATTGTGGCACACCTGTCAGGTTTTATGATAACATTCCGATCATAAGCTATATTTTTCTCCTGGGTAGATGTCGTCATTGCAGCAGAAGGATATCTGTTCAATACCCTGTTGTTGAGCTTATCATGGGTCTTTTGAGCCTTGGCCTGTTTCTCAAATTCGGACTCAGTCCACAATATTTTTTATTTTTTTTATTTTCTGCGGCCCTTGTTATAATAAGTTTTATAGATCTTCATCATCAGATAATTCCGGATATCATATCTCTGCCCGGAATAATAATTGGACTGGCTGTATCTTTTGTCTTTATCCATATGGGCTGGATGGATTCAATGATAGGCATAATCGCGGGTGGCGGGTCCCTGTACATTGTTGCTTTTGTTTTTGAACGCCTTACAGGTAAAGAGGGGATGGGGGGGGGAGACGTCAAGTTGCTGGCCATGATTGGCGCGTGGATGGGGTGGAGAGGCCTCCTGTTTATTATACTGCTTTCATCTTTGACCGGAACGGTTATCGGCAGCATATCACTTTTGGCAGCACGCAAGGGTCTGAAGGCCAAGATACCTTTCGGGCCTTTCCTATCCCTTGGTGCCCTGATCTATCTTTTCTGGGGACAGGAGCTTAAATTCTGGTATTACAACCTATTTCTGCTGTGATGGGCCGATGTTTAGACAACGGCCCCATGTCAGCCAGGCAAGGGCCTGAATCAGCTACAGGTCAAACAGGAGTAGATATTGAAGCTTCCTTTATACAGCCTTAGGGCGGGAATTCTCACACAGCTTATTTTTCTTATTGTCGCGGCTATGCTCCTGATAAACGTAGTCATGGTAAAGTTTTCGGAAAGAGACCTGATCCAGACCAGAGTGGCAGCAGGGCGTCTGTTGGTCCATGCCATTGAGCAGAACGCGGATTACCTGCTCTCACATAACCATGGAAGCCTGAGCGATCTTTCCTTATATCCTGAATTTGAAAAAAACATTATCCAACTGCAGGATGATGCCGGGTTTTCCAGTACCCTTATTGTGGACAATGGTGGAACCCAGGTCTTTTTTGCCTGTCCTTATGACGAGGAGAGGTCAGCCAGTCCTGCTTTTGTCATCCAGTCCACAAGGACAGGAGCTTGGTCTGTTCAATACAATGGAGTTTCCTGGGCCGTGCTTTGGCCTGGACGAAGGGAGGTCAGTGTCTCTGCCCCGTTTTCTGTCGATGGAAAACAGGCGGGAGGTATAGTAGTTACATCATCTTTAAATTCCGTGTATGAGATTTTGAGAAGAACAGAGAAGGTAATCATTTTTTATATCTTTATGGATACCATCATCCTTACCATAGTAGGTATATATCTTCTGTCCAGAATCGTAGTCAAGCCCATCCATAAACTCCTGAAGATGACTCAGGAATATAAGGACTGGGACATTCTTCCCGCTATTGCGGAAAGCTCAAGAAATGAGATAGGAAATTTGTCGCGCTCTCTCCGTAACATGCTCCAGAAGCTGGATGAGAATAAGAGGGATTTAGAGAGTAATATATCCTCCCTTGAAAAGGCTAATAGTAAACTCAGACAGGCCCAGAAAGAGGTGATAATGTCTGAGAAACTTGTTTCTGTGGGACGATTGGCAGCTGGTATTGCTCATGAGATTGGTAACCCCATAGGTATAGTACTCGGTTATCTGGACCTTATACGAAGGGGAGATATATCTGATAACGAGAAAAGGGATTTTCTTGACCGTGTAGAGTCAGAGATATCCAGGATCAATCTAATCATTACTCAGCTCCTTGATTTCTCAAGGCCTTCGGGTGATAAGCCTGAAAAGTGTCACGTCCACGGGATTATCAGGGATATTGCAGGTATGCTGGAGCCTCAGCCCATTATGGTGAATGTCAATATCGATTTTGAATTTTCATCATCAAGGGATACTGTGTTCGCAAATAGTAATGAACTGCAGCAGGTTTTTCTTAATATTATACTGAATGCTGCTGATGCCTTCGCGGAAAAGGATTGTGGCGAAGAAAAACGTCTTGTCATAAAGAGCTATGAAGAGGACGGATATATAATATTAAAATTCAAGGATAATGGACCGGGCATTGAGAAGGACGATCTTGGTAGAGTCTTTGATCCATTCTATACAACTAAAGAGCCTGGAAAAGGAACCGGTCTTGGACTCTCTGTGTGCTATAAGATCGTTGAGGAACTGGCGGGAAAAATCAAAGCGGAGAGCCTCCCTGAAAATGGGACAGCCATTATTGTTTTTTTACCATTGCATACTTTGAATGATGGAGGCAGGGGAAATGACCGCATCTGAAAGACATGTTCTGATTATTGATGATGAAGCAAATATGAGGCATATGCTTCAGGTCATGCTTGATAAGGAAGGTTATATAGTCCGAACCGCAGCAGATGGTATGGAGGGGCTGTCTATTTTGGAAAAGGAGCCCTTTGATTTTGTGCTATGTGATCTAAGGATGCCCAAGATGGATGGAATGACATTTCTTAAAGAGGCTACGGAAAAATATTCTGAAAAGACCTATATAATGATGTCTGCTTATGGAACTATTGATTCCGCGCTGGAGGCCATGAAAGTGGGGGCATATGATTACATCTCCAAGCCTTTTAAGACAGACGAGGTGCTTCTGGCCTTGAAAAAAGCGGAAGAAAGAGAGCGTCTGAAATCGGAGAACCTAAAGTTGCGGAGTAAGATAAAAAAGATTGAGCAGAAGTACTCGTTTGGAAATATCATATCGCGAAGTGAGGCCATGGCCCATGTGTTTGATCTTATCAGTGATGTGGCAGACCATAAGACAACAGTCCTTATCACCGGGGAGAGTGGTACTGGAAAGGAGCTGATAGCAAAGGCGATACATTCTTCTGGCGTCAGGTCAGAGGCACCCATGATTTCAATAAATTGCGGTGGTATTCCTGAAGGTCTTCTGGAGAGCGAACTGTTCGGATATAAGAAAGGAGCATTTACAGACGCGACTAAAGATAAACCAGGTTTTTTTGAGCAGGCAGATAATGGGACGATTTTTTTGGATGAGATAGGAGAGATTCCCCTCTCCCTGCAGGTCAAATTTCTTCGGGTACTTCAGGAAGAAGAGATTATGCCTTTGGGATCAACAGAGACAAAAAGGATTAACGTCAGGGTGATTGCCGCTACATCAAGAGATCTGAAAAAGGAGGTGGCCGAAGACAGGTTCAGGGAGGACCTGTATTACAGGATAAATGTTCTGCCCATACATCTACCTCCCTTGCGTGAGAGAAGGGGCGATATCCCCCTCCTTATCGGTTACTTTATTGATATGTTTAATAAGAAGCTTAACAAAAATATTGAAGGACTCTCTTCAGAGGCAATGGTTCTGCTCATGGGACACAGCTGGTCTGGCAACATAAGGGAGTTGGAGAATGTCATTGAAAGAGCCGCGATACTCGCAAAAGGCAACCTGATTACTCCGAATGAAATCCCTGAATCTATTATAAGTGACAGGAATTTTGCAATATCCGGAAGAGACCCTCAAGATACCATGTCTATAAAAAAGGGCACAAAACGTCTTGAGCGTGATCTTATTGAAAAGGCCCTGGTTTTTACAGGAGGCAATCGCTCAAAGGCCTCATTAATACTGGAGATAAGTCGTCCTATCCTGATTGCCAAGATAAAGGAGTATGGGCTTAGCTAATGGACTGGCAGGTAAAGGGAGAACAAAAAAAGCCTCTCGCGTTTAAATGAGGAAACTTAAAAACTGACATTTCCAGGAGTACGCGGAAAAGGTATCACATCCCGGATATTTGTCATTCCAGTAACAAACTGGATCACTCTTTCGAACCCAAGCCCAAAGCCTGAATGGGGAGCAGACCCGAATTTTCTCAGGTCAAGGTACCACCAATAATTTTCCGGATCCAGCTCAAGCTCTTTTATCCGGTTAATAAGGGTGTCATAATCATCTTCTCTCTGGCTCCCTCCTATGATTTCACCTATCTTTGGGACAAGTACATCCATGGCCCTGACAGTCTTTCCATCATTGTTAGCCTTCATATAAAATGCCTTGATCTCCCTGGGATAGTCTGTAAGTACAACAGGTCTGTTGAATATTGTCTCGCAGAGATACCTCTCGTGCTCAGACTGCAGATCATTCCCCCATTTTACAGGAAAATCAAATTTTCGGGACGCTTTTGTCAGGATCTCCATTGCTTCAGTGTATGTCAGGACTTCAAAGGCCTGCGATATGATTCTCTCAAGTGTTTCGATTACCGTCTTATCAATAAAGCGGTTAAAGAACTGCATATCATCTTCACAATTCTTCAGAACATAGGTGAAGACATACTTCAGGAACTCTACCGCAAGGGTGATGTCCTCCTCAAGGCCGCAGAAGGCCATTTCAGGCTCGACCATCCAGAATTCTGCCAGATGGCGTGATGTGTTAGAGTTTTCCGCCCTGAACGTGGGGCCGAAGGTATAGACATTGCCCATAGATAACGCATAGGTCTCTGCCTCCAACTGACCACTTACCGTAAGATGCGCTGGGCTGTTAAAAAAATCCTTTTCAAAGTCGGTTTTACCATTCTTTTGGGGAATATTGTCCAGATCAAAGGATGTCACCCTGAACATCTCTCCAGCGCCCTCACAGTCGCTTCCGGTGATTATCGGGGTGTGGATATAAAGGAAACCCTTTTCCTGAAAAAACCGGTGGATTGCCATACTCATGGCATTTCTGACCCTCATTACCGCTCCAAGAGTGTTGCTTCTTGGCCTCAGGTGCGCGATTGTTCTGAGAAACTCGAATGAATGCCGCTTCTTCTGGAGGGGGTAGTAGTCAGGGTCGGCCCAGCCCAGGGCCTCAATTTTATCAGCCTGTAACTCAACCGTTTGTCCCTTGCCGCTGGATTTGACCACGGTCCCCTTTATACGGACAGAGCATCCAGACTGTAATTTTGATATCTCTTCTGTGTAATTTGACAGGTTGCTGTCCGCGATAATCTGAAGGTTCTTCAGGCATGAGCCGTCATTGAGTTCAATAAAGGAGAAACCCCCTCTCGAGTCTCTCCTGGTCTTGACCCAGCCCATGACCGTGACCTCGTGACCTGTGTTTTCAGATGAAAAAATGTCGGCAATCCTGTCTCTATTCAAGGCTACCCCTCACTCTTTTCAAATTCTGCCATAAATTCGACCAATGCCTGCACAGACTCAATGGTTGTAGCATTGTAGGTAGAGGCCCTGCATCCTCCCACAGATCTGTGTCCCTTAAGACCTCCAAAACCGTTTTCGCCTGCCTTTTTCACAAGTCTCTTTTCCAGATCCTCATTGGGCAGCCTGAATGTGATGTTCATCAAAGATCGACTGTCTTTTGCGGCGGTCCCGGCATAGAAGTCTGAGTTGTCAATAAAGTCGTACAGAATTCCGGCCTTTTCCCTGTTTATACGCTCCATTGCATCCAGGCCGCCTATTGTCTCTTCTATCCATTTAAGGATAAGGCTGATAGTATAGATAGTAAAACATGAGGGAGTATTATACATGGAGTTTTTGTCTGCAAATGTCGTATATTTCAGCATTGAGGGAAGACTTTCAGGTGTCCTTTCCAGCATATCATCGCGGATTATGACCATTGCAGACCCTGAAGGGCCGATATTTTTCTGCGCACCGGCGTATATCATGCCAAAGGGTTTTATGTCAAAAGATCGGCACAAAATGTCAGACGACATATCAGATACAAGTGGCACATCTCCTGCCTGGGGAAATTCTGACCACTGAGTCCCTTTTATTGTGTTGTTGGACGTAAAGTGGAGATAGGAGGCATCGCTGTTTGTTTGAAATCCCTTAGGGATGTATGAGAAGTCCTTGTCCTCTGATGACGCGATTATTCGGACCTCTTTCCCCTGTATTCTGGCCTCCTGAATTGCCTTTGTTGACCATGTGCCGGTGTTAAGGTAGTCCGCTGACTTACCATCAACCGCCAGGTTCATGGGGATCATGCAGAACTGTTGACTTGCTCCGCCCTGGATAAAGAGCACATGATATCTGTCGTCAAGATTTAAGAGTCTTTTAGCCCTTTCAATAGCCTTATTAATAATATCATCAAACCATTTGGATCGGTGGCTGAGCTCAATAACTGACATTCCAGAATCTTTATAGTCCAGGAATTCATCCCTGATCTCTTCCAGAACAGGAAGAGGTAAAGCCGCAGGCCCAGCGTTAAAATTGTGGATTCGATTTGTCATGATAAAGTCTCCTTGTTTATTTCATTATTCACATTTTGGAATTGTACACTGTTGTAGATGTTTCGTATTATAGCCTTGTTTTACCTACCCCAGTTTTTCAGCTATCTCTTTTACGGCCTCAAGCCCGGACAGGTTTTTTTCAAAAGGCGGCTGCCCTTCAAGATCTGCCTCAATTATCTCCTCTGAAAACGGTATATAGCCCAAGAATTCAAAATCCGGCATATGCTCTTTAAAAAAATTCTTGTCCTTTTCCGATCGAATCTTATTGCCTACAAAGGATATTTTTTTCAGACCGATATCGCTCGCAAGCTGGAGAATGTGATGCGCGGTCTCAATGCTGCGCCTTCCCGGTTCAACAACCACTATCAATCTGTCTACGGACATGGCAGTTGCCCTGCCCAGGTGCTCAAGGCCTGCCTCCATATCCAGCACCACTGCCTCGTCTCTTGCGAGGACAATATGTGTTACAAGGGTCTTCAGCAGAGTGCTTTCCGGACATATACAGCCGCCTCCTCCAGTCTTTACACCTCCAAGGATCATTAGTTTGATATTACCAAGGTTTATTGAAAGTTTTTCAGGCAGGTCATCAACCTTGGGATTCAGTTTAAAAAATGCGCCCATTGTGCCCATTTTTGCCTCAGTCCTCTGTTCAATGATCTCCTTCATTTCAGATATGGGAACAACAGGCCTATCTTTTTCAACCCCAAGGGCCTGGGCAAGATTGGCATCCGGATCTGCATCTATAGCCAACACCTTTTTGCCCTGGTCAGCCAATGCCTTGATCAGAAAGGCTGAGAATGTAGTCTTTCCCACTCCCCCTTTACCGCTTACAGCTATTTTCATAATCTTCCATCCTCGTTGATTTACTGTCTAAGGCAGGGGGGTTATTTCTCATCTCCCTATGCCATGGATCTTGTTTTAAATATCAGAATTTTTTTCAAAAAAAGATACTGGATTCGTGCCAAAGCGATAAAGTTTTCTCTGAAATCCTGTAATGAGGGATAACATTGATCTTCTTTATTCCTTCGAATACCCTGGGCTAATCCTTTCAGGTCGGGTACGGGACACACAACCTGTAGCAGATGTTTGCTGAAAAATTCCAGTGGATTCAAGTCACACCCTTGAAAATATATTGTTGCATAAAAGGTGAGACGTGTATTTATACTATCTGGCCTGTTTTGAGGCAATCAATTTTTGATGGAAATGGACTTTTTTCATAGTCCGTTGTTCACAAACTGTCCAGATTTTTAGACATGACAGCCCTTATAATAATTTTTATATTAAATTTTCTTGAAAAAAATGATTTTCCGGAGATATGATTTTTAGCGTGGATTGGGATCTTTCTTTTAACTTCCTGAAATAATGGAAGAATATTTTTTTAAAAATTTTTGGCATATTGTTTGCATTATAAACAAATAATAGGTATGGATCTATAAATGCTTCTCAGGTGTGCGTGCATCTTTTCTGCGTGTTGCGAGATAAAAAAAAGAATAGAGTCCGCACCGGAGACTACAACGGCATTTTTGGGAGGCATTTTATAGGCCTGTTTTTTTAAGTTCTTTTGCCATCAATCCCTAATATCAAGTCCTTGACATATCTCTACCTTTCAAATATTGTCTGAAATCCATGATGTATATCTGATCGGTTAGTAGACATTCCCAAATGCTGCCTCCCGGCCACCGGACATCCTGAATAGTACTCAAAAAATTTTATACTTAGGTTGGTGTTATTTTATGGCAGATAATATTAATATCCATAGATTGAACAGTGGCGATAAAGAGATCATACTCGTTGGTACTGCCCATGTGTCAAAAGAGAGCGCGGAACTCGTAACAAGGGTGATAGAAGAAGAGAAACCCGATACGGTCTGTGTTGAACTCTGTGAGTCCAGGTACCAGACCATCACTCAAAAAAATAAATGGCGGGAAACGAACCTCTTTAAGGTTATTAAGGAGAAAAAGGCATTCCTGTTGCTTATGAATCTTATGCTTTCTTCCTTTCAGAAAAGGATTGGCGATAAACTGGGTATCAAGCCCGGTGAGGAGATGATCCAGGCATTGAAGGCTGCTGAACAAGTCGATGCCAGGGTACACCTTGCAGACAGGGATATAAGGGTGACCCTTGCCAGGACATGGCGGCTGATGGGCCTGTGGTCCAGGTTTAAGCTGTTGGGACAGTTTGTGGCATCAGTATTTGGCATGGAGGATATTGAGGTAGAGGATGTTGAAGAGATGAAAAAACAGGATGTCCTCGAGACCCTGCTTGCTGAAATAGGAAAATCAATACCAGAACTTAAGCGTGTCCTGATTGATGAGAGGGACCTGTATCTGGGGGAAAAGATTCGGACCGCTCCCGGAAAGAAGATAGTCGCTGTGGTCGGTGCAGGTCATGTTCCGGGAATTAAGGCCCATTGGGGAAAGGCGGTCAATATTGAGGCACTTGAGCAAATGCCTCCAAAGGGCAGGCTCGGTACAAGCCTGAAGTGGGGTATACCCGGGGCTATAATTGGTCTGATAATATGGGGCTTTTTTACGGCAGGCGCATCAGCTGGTACGGATATGATAAAATTATGGATCATTGCAAATGCCCTATTTACTGGCATAGGCACATCGATTGCCCTGGCTCACCCGGTAACAATCCTTGCTGCCATGTTAGCCGCACCCTTGACATCCCTGAATCCCATGATAGCTGCAGGATGGGTCGCCGGGCTTGTGGAGGCGTTCATGGGGCAGCCTAAGGTAAAGGACTTTGAATTATTATCCGATGATATTAGCTCTGTGAAGGGCTTCTGGCGAAACAAGGTCACAAAGATATTGCTGGTTGTGGTTTTTGCAAACATAGGGAGTTCAATTGGTACATTTGTGGCTATTCCATTAATGACCAGGATCTTTTTGTAGCCCAGAACTGAAGCAGGCTCAAATATAGTACATTAAGGATGATAAACTATATGACCTTGTAGGCTGGCTTGAAAAACATTCACATGAACCTGTGATTGAGGAGGAAGGGGAAGATGAGGAGATTGATCTTTTTCTGTTAACATGCCTGATGATGAATGTCAGCTTGTAAGCTTAATCCGGTCTTGTTCGTCTTCTCTTCCGTCGTGCATCCTCCCATGCCTTCAGCATCTGTTCACTGATCTCGATCTTTGGCACCTTTCCTTCCCAAGCATCCGCGATGATCGTCATGACACCAGGTGTTGCCAGGGCAAAATTTCGTCCCACTGGCCGTGGATACGGGAACCACTTCCATAACAGCGCACCAACCACACATGGTTCCTCATCGATCGCCGCAAGAGCTGCTTTCCAGCAGGACTCCTGCACCAACCGGGCGCCTTCTCCATCAGTATGGTAGTTCCATGGCTCTACAGGTGCCATGTAAGACAGGGTGTACCCCAATTCCGCAAACAGGATTTTTCGGTTCATCTTTTCAGAATAGGACCGCAGCTCCTCCATAAGTTTTTTCCAGCCTGTTTGTATTTCTTTTGGTGTTGAATTGGGTTTGCTTGCAACAGGGAAATATGCCTGTATCCCGATCACGTCCAGGGCATCCCAAAACGGGACCCGTTTATAATCCGTCCAGTTGGCAGCATATGTAAGCGGTACCTTCATAATTGACCTCACCTCCGTGATCAGGGTCCGCCATTCAGCCTCGTGGTTCAGGGTTCTGTCAAGCTCAGTACCTACCACAAAGGCGTCCGCCTCCCTGCAGGCATTTGCGAGTGTCAAAATCCATTTTCTATAGTCTGTCCAGAACCGCAGCCATTCATCTGTGGTATCGAATTCTATTTCACCCCTCCACTGGAAGGGTGTACGCCAGTACGCTATGTGGGGCTTGATGCAAATGCTCAATCCTTGCTTGTGTGCCTCCTGAATCGGCCGGATCAGTTGAGCGGGTGGATCCTTTGGATCAAATTCCTGGAATTTTATTGATCCATCAGCCCCAATACGTCCATACGGATGAATCGAAACCCAGTTCGCACCAATGGTCTTGATATCCGCAAGTGTCGGCACAATTGCGTCCTGTCCCCAGTCCTGACCTCCACCATGGGTTGAAATAGTGATCCCCCGGACAATATCCTTGTCTCCGTCCGTGTGCTGGCTGTGTGACGCTTTTGCTGACCCGATTCCAAGGGCCAAGGCGATCAGAATAAACCAGTATTTGAACATCACAGTATTGATCTCCTCTGAGAATATGTTCAGGCCTGTCTCTAATGGGGCCTGCGGTGGGTGTGATTATCCTTAAAATTATATTAGTAAACTTGACAAAATTTGTCTTTCAAAAAAATGTTACAGACATTAGGGAGCTAATCATTTTCACAGGACAAAATCCCCTCCAATTCCCCTTATAAGAAGATAAATAGACCTGGCAGACAGGAAGATTGAGGGGGGATATTTTGATTACTTGATTCATCTGCAGAAAATTATGTGGTTAACTCTGCCCCGCGCCCTCAGCCATCTGTCCTTTGAAGCTCTTACTTTTTTCCCCCCTTATTTCTACCCTTTTTCCCACCTTTTTTTCCACCTTTGTTAGCGACAACCTTTGTTATTATCTTGTCAGGGTACACCTCATGAAAAGTCCCCATTGGTGTAAGATCTCTATTCTTGAGGCCTGCATAGTCCGGCAGTATACGCGTGCACCTGAAAACAGTGTTGGTCTCCAGAGGGTCTGTTTCCATGGCTATAATATCGCCCCCTTTGGCCACAGGGCTTATATATTTCCACACAATTCTGCCCTTAGTAGTTACCTCAAAAAAGATTCCGGGAGAACCGGAACATATCAGCGTATTTCCGTTCGGCAGGCGCTGCACCCCTGAAACCGCCGTGGAAAAGAAATCTTTTTTCTCAGGTGCCGTATAGGTCCATGCCTGTTTTGGGGGCCCAAACGCCTTGCCCTTAGCTGGCATGATATATCTTCCGTTCTTATCAAGCGGAGGTATGATCTCATCGGCAGATGCGTATCCCCGTTTTACTCCATTACTGAAGAGCATTATATTTCCCGCACCTGGAAGTCCCGGGGACACCCAATGGGCATCATGTTGACCATCCAGCATCATATCCTCCGCATCACCGCATTTATAACTGGCAGGATTACCCCACCTAAAGAGTATATCACCTCCCATTCCGCTTTTTCCGCCAGCGTGTGTCACAACCTCTTCAGCGGTGGTACTATGGTCAATTACATATATTTCACTGATCCCACGTACACTGATAATTATCTCATCACGTTCAGTATTGTATGCCACCGAATTTGCATGGAGCCAGTCCGCTTTTCTACGACCCATATTAACATCAATAAGATCCGGGTGTTCATTCACTACACCATAGTTTGGCTTTGTTTTATCAAAATCTTGAATAAGATGATCCCATATACGCCATTCCCACACTACCTTGCCACTGTCCTTACCTGTTTTCTGGATTTCGACCACTTTTTCAGGCCAGACCTCTTCTGATGAATCCAACTGTTTCGGATTGCGGCCTGCCGCTATCGCCTCTTCCTTTGTCTTGAACTCATAAGCCAGAACAAGTACATTCCCGTTTGGGAGGGGCTCAACATCATGATGAGGGATATATTTTTCACTGTAATAGTCAAAAGACCAAACGACATTACTGTCCCAGTCCAGCAGTTCAATCTTGCCACCACCTTTTCTATTCGGTACTGCCCCCCTTAAGGATGCAGGTCTGAGCAAAAGGCCATTCTCCAGGAGATATACAGACTGCTCTGCCAAATATTTGCTCTCCCATGTGTGTACAAGCCGGCCTTCCATGTCTATCAGAAAGGTGGTGGTTGTTTTGGGGGGGAACAGGTTGTAGCCCTGAACCGCGCCCTTTTCATTGATGAACAGGCCGACCTTTTGCTCCCCGGCAGAGGCGTTAAGACAGAAAACCATTAGTATAAGTGCAATAAGAGAAATAATTTTATACATATTCATAGATGACCTCCCTTTGTCCCTGGTTCTGGACGGTAAATAAATGTGTTGTGGGTGATTGAATAAGTACTCCCTGATATTTAAACATGTCCTGTTAGGTATATTATCTGAAACCTATTTGAAATTCAGGTATCGAATTGATATATAACTATCAATATTATCAAATAAGATTTGGAGAGGTCAACTATGATCAGTTTTTAAAGGACTTGCCCGCTTTAAAAACCATAATTACTTTTTTAAAACTATATCCATAAGTCATTAGAATAATATAATAACTTTGAAACGGAGACAATAATTTCCTCCGCGTGCCATCCTTGCTGGTCTGGTTCGCCGCTTGTTGGAGAGCGATGATTCCATGATTCATAATTCATATTGGCCATTTCCACACGGTGCTTTATCCACTGAATTCCAGTAGAATCGGTTTTAGCCCTTACACGAACAGTAAAACTTCGTTGTGTATCGTGTAAATATCCAGAAGTGGCTTGTACCAACTGATGGGAGGGTATTATCAGTCCGGAGTTTTTTGTATTTATCTTATGGACAATATCGTTTGTTGGAAAATTAACATATCTTATTTCTTCCCTGTAAGCCTCAGTAAAACTGTTTGGATTAATGCTCATGCCATTAATGTCTATTATTTCAAGGCCATTTGACACACTTATGAAAACAGTCCCTGCAGGTGTTTGCCCGCCATTATTCTTTACATTAACGACGACTGTTTCGGTTTTGCCTTCAAGTATTGTGAAATAAGACCCATCCGCCCATACACTTGCTGATGGCGGATTATTGGACCTTATGGATGAATCAGGCCTGTTGCTTGATTCTTTTCTCTCTTTCTCTTCAGAACTACCTTTATTTATGGCTAAATCAGGCTCTGGCAGTGAGACAATGACCGTGCCGACTTTATAAGTTGCTTCTTTCTGGTGATCCTGATTTGACAAATCACTGGACGGATCTCGAGGGTGTGATGATCCATCATATATATACATTTTACAGTAAATATCATATGTTCCCGCCTTTCTGGGCGTGATAGTCACTTTCAGGGTGTTTTCTTTTTCCGCGTTCCAGTTATTCCAGCATGGTTCCACATGAAGATATTTTGCAGTGCCTCTCGCCAATGGTTCTCCCTTCCAAAAGACGGATTTGTCCGAAGAAGCACCAACAGCAACGTGGCTCTCCGTGACCTCAACCCCGTCGGAATATGCCTGTCGAATTTGGACGGCTATGCCGCCGTAGGAGACACTGCTGCTACCATTGTGGGCTCCTTTTACTGCGACAAGGAATGGTTCATCCACAAGAACATTAGACTTATTAATGGCATAAGATTTTATAACAGGTTCAGGGGAGTGATTTGTGTTGCCATTGATATCCGCGCAACTATTATCCGCGCAAAAAAACAAGCAAAACAAGGTAACAAAATAAACAGTAACCCAAACGCCATATAATGGTTTTATGCTGATTGTAAGTTTGGGATTCATGTCTCCATCTCTAAAAAAAGTTGTAATCGGATAAGGCCTATGGAACCCCATTTTTTCGGGTCATCCTGTTTTTGGCACTGATTTAATAAGGCTCTCAGGCATTTGTCAGGATAAAAGATTGACCTGAAAGTGAGCCTGTTTGTGTGATAAAAACGTTTTTAAATCATGTTTGCAGAGGTTTTAAAGCCCGACTGCCGTGGCAATTTGAAAATGCCACCATATCTGATAACATTAGCAAACCAAACTTATATGGGTCAACCTTAATCAGTATTGATGAGATATTTTAATGGGGAAGTAATTTAGAGGTTCTACCTGCTCAAGCAGGTTATGAAAAGGGCAGGGCAGGATTGAAAAAACAGATACAGTAAAAAAAAGGGGGCAGAAGAAAAATCCCCTGCCGCCCTTTTACCTGTTTCTGATTGTACTTGGAGTAATATTGTTATTGTTTTATTACGGCAGTTGTGGCGGACCGTCTAAGGGACCGCAGGCCCCGTATGCCTCAAGAGAATCCGCTATTGGATCCATGTCCCTACCATCAAAGGCCCAATGATCTTTGGGGTATTTGGTTGTCCTGAATATGGCTGTTGAAATGTGACCCCTTGCATCATATTGCATTTCACCGGCAGCAGGATCTCTATCAACATTATAACAATATATCCCGTCCACTGGATAGGGTGCCTCCCAGTGAACAGTATCACCAATGGGATTATAATACTCCCACACAATCATTCCACCTTCGGTCACCTCAAAAAAACGTCCCTGAATCCCTGCTGTGACCATAAAGTTCCCGTTAGGCAGCATATGCGCACCGGAGATCTCTTCCGAATAGAATGTTGTTGATTGAGACGGGTCTTCGTTTGAATAGTAAATATCTTTAATTATGACTTCAGGGGCATTCTCCTCCCAAATTTCTCCGGCTGGAAGATCACGAAAATAACCAATCCCATCACCAGTATACTCACCGCTTACATCGATTCTAAGCACAGTTGTATAATTTGCAAAGCTGATATTATTGTTAAACACAGTGATGTCTCCAGCGTGCGGGTATCCACTCTTTATCCATTGCGCGTCATGCTGCTGCTCCAGATATTTGTCAGGATCATCATCACCGTCATTGGAAGTTACACCTCTGGAATAATTGTCTGGATCTCCATATCTCCAGAGAAAATCACCACCCTTGCCATACACACCGCTCACACCGCTGGCAGCTATGGCATTACCATGACTGGGATCGTCATCATCAAGCAGACCTTTTTCTGCCAGAATATAAGAAGCAGTATGTTCAAAAACAACAATATTGTCATGCTTGCGCAAACTGAGCATAACCTGGTTAGTATCTTCATTATAGTCTATTGAGTTTCCATGGTTCCAAAATGCAGGTTGGACTGTGTCCATGTATAATTTTTCCGGGTAATCTTCAGGGTCGCCAAAATTATCCAGTCCGCTGTTATTATTCTGAATAGTGTGATCCCAGATATGCCATTCCCATACTATTTCATATGGATCTTCACCTGGACCAGCATCATAATTGGGTTTAATTTCAAATACCCATTCAGGGTTCACGATATCTAAAGTTGTCGTACCTCCTGCTGCTTCAACATCAGCTTTAGGTATCGACTCAACTGCCAGTAACATGATATTGCCATTATCCAATACCGCGTAATCATGATGAGAGGTGGACTCATAACCATATGAGTTTATAAAACAAAAAACTAAACTTAAATAAGCATCTGTTGTTGTAGTACCAAAATGTGTACCATCCCCTGTATCCCATTTAAAAAATTCAAGTCTGCCGCCTTCCCCACCGCCTGAATTTATACAGTTATAAATGCCCGCGCGCACCATCGTACCAGGATCAATCCCGGCATCCGTGTTTTCTTTTAAAAAATAGGTAGACTGTCCGGGTTCCGTTGGTTTATTTTTGCTATTATCATAGGAAAACCAATGTCTTATGACCCTTCCATAATTATCAAGGAGGAAGGTTGAACCATCATGCTTGGCAGGGTATAGCAGATACCCGTCATAGGCATTTTTTAGATCATAATATATCAGCCCCACAGTATGGGTGTCCCTGTTGTCTATTATTGTGGGGTATACCTGATCCGGTATCACCTTGAGTATATAGACGCTCTCCTCAATGCCCAGCTTTCCGTCT
The DNA here is from genome assembly GCA_019307745.1 of Deltaproteobacteria bacterium. Lineage (GTDB taxonomy): Bacteria > Desulfobacterota > DSM-4660 > Desulfatiglandales > HGW-15 > JAFDJA01. The sequence goes on from JAFDJA010000003.1 coordinate 27,372, forward strand.
TCATTAACATCTGCAGAGATATCAGTGACGTTCTCAGCCATGCCTGCAGCCGTCTGCAAGGATATGACCAGGTCTTTGAGGTCAATATCATCATCTCCATCCACATCTCCTTTCAGGGCAATAGCATTTGTACTGAATGCAGCCAGACTGAAAACAGACATAACCAGAATCGCTGCGATAAATAGATTGATACTCCTTGTATTGTTTGATCTTTCCATTTTCCCCCCTGAAAATGTTTGTTGTTTCTTCTCCCTTTTTGTTGCCTAATGTTACTACTACAGGCCTTAATTGCAGAACCTGTGCCAAAAAGTCAAGAGTTGTTAACTCTTTGAAATTTAAGTATAAAATTAATGAAAGCCTTGTTTTTTAATAAAGCTCTGGCAAAATATGTCGAAAAAAAATGCAGGAATTCGACAGAATGGAAGAAAATAAAAGAATATGCAAAAAGGCTGCGATACGGAGAACCTGTGACTTTATAAAAAAAATACACAGGAATATTGAACGGATTTGAATCCTTAATTGTCAACTTTTTATCAAGTTTTTAGTTGTCTCAGGCGTCTTTTCTTTTCCATCTTGACACTCACACATTATCTTTTTATATTTGTAATAAGAAAATTAAATCCTTTAAAACCTGTTATAAGAAAATTGAAGGAGATTCATGACAATTGAAGAGGCAATAAAGATGGCTCTTGAATATGAGAATAATATTCGAGATATCTATTATAAAGGGGCTGACCAAATAAAGGATCAGACTATAAATAGATTTTTTAGGGTACTTGGTGATGATGAACAGTCCCATGTTGATTATCTTGAAGTAAAACTTATTCAATGGCAGGAACAGGGCAGGATAGACTCTGAAGTTTTAAAGACATCAATCCCATTGAAAGATGATATTGCTGAGGGGCTTGACAGGGTAAGGTCTATTGTGAGTGAAGATCTGAGAGGACTTGTAAAGAGAGCTCTGGTTAGCGCGCTGGAAGCTGAGATAGAGACCTCTGATTTTTATAAAAAAATGGTTGAAGAGCTCCCTGAAGAAGGCAAAAACATGTTTAAGCCTTTTATCACAATTGAAGAAAAACATATTAGCACTGTTCAGTATGAGCTGGATTCTGTCAATAACTCGGGATACTGGTTTGATTTTATGGAATTTGACATGGAGGCTATTTCCTCTTAATATCCCGAGGCTCGGGTATTCCGCAGGGAAACGCGTCAAGAATTTAAGTAATGTAGAATCTCGATTTGATAAAGCCTTCCAAGATATGTCAATAGCAAGGATCTTGCTTCCCAATATGATCAATGTGTCTTTCAGGTATGCCGGGACGCGTGAGATAAACAGCCCGGCACAGAGTCCTTAATAGTATCCTTCGATCATTATCCTGCCAATGGTTATCTCTTTTGCCTTCCCCTCTCCTGATCGCTTCAGAGTAAGGGTGATATCAGTAAACGCAGGCCCCCTTATCATCTCCTCCAGGATATATTCATAATCCTTGCCTTTTGTGGGTATACCATCAATGTGGGTTATAATATCCCCCTTCATTATGCTGCTTTTAATTGCAGTGCCGCGATCAAATACATCTATGACAACAATGGGGCCCCTATGGTCACTCTTGTTATGGTCATATAGCTGGAGAAATAGAAATCCTATGCCTCCCTTTTTTGCATGCCCATACCCGGCATCTGCGGCAAAGGTCAATAAAGGTGTAAAAAGGATTACCATGATTAAAAGGACTATTGATTTTATCTTCATTGCGTACCTCCTTTATTAGTGGCTGACAAGAAAGAGTTGGTCTGTAGTTCTTTAATCCAGTGAGCAAGGTCCTGTTTGGCGGATATTCAAATTTCTTACATAAAATTCCAACTGATACAGAGTTTTCTAGTGCCGGATCGTGTAATTGGCGAAACCGGAAATTCCTGATACACAATATTTTACATTTTATTTTATCAAATTAGAATTGTTCGGGTCAACTTCATTCGGTGGTTAAATCAACAGTTTTAGTTAGGATTTTACAAACATAATTGAGAAGATCATGGAATCATTTGCACAGCGATAGATCATGATTCCATCTTCAGGTTACATAACTTCAAGCACTTTATTCACTTCAGCCATCTCCATATATCCCATCTCAAACAAGATCTCACCAATAAGCTTTTGCTGTGTGCCTTTTAGCTCATACTCAATCTGCATGCTAAGGGCTTCGATTAATTGATCTTTGATAATGAAACATTTTTCAATCGCTATAATTCCAAAACGTTTTTGAGAATATTCTTTTATCATTTTTCCCCTACCTTTATGAATTCCGGCACCTAAACGCAGGCATCATAAGCAGCTCATTAATCTTAGTGAAAATGCTTACAGGACACCACGGCGGCTTACATATGTTTTAAAGACGATTTTTTATCATACCATTGATGATAACTTTAAGGGTATTTTTTTTTGAAATCCTTAAAATCATACGGAAAATTTCGTCACGATTCTTCAAGTCAATAATGCTTTACCTTCATAAACAGGTTTTCTCTACCTGTTTTTTCTCTGCTTTCCTGTTGTATTTTTCTCATAGTCCTAAGGTAAAACATATAAACTGTTACAATAATAGACCTGAATTTTTTATAAACAATATTGAATAATATCATAAACATCAATATATTTAAATGGTTACACAGTAATTTATTTGGATATAACAGGTGCCTTATTGATAATTTCCAAATTCAGGATAGTGGCTTGTAATCTTTTTATTTTTGTGCGACATTACCGTCTGGTAATCAAACTTTAATTTGGGAGGATTTTTATGAGGAAACAACTTGGTGTCATATTACCGCTGTTGTTAATTTTTATGATTATTGCAAGTACCGCATTTGCCGCATCGTCCGGTGGAAAGGGAAAATCCAGCGGCCCCAAAGCGCCTTATGCCGGAGATAAGGCCCCTTTGTTCAATCTCATGTCACTGGATGGCAAAGAGGAATGGGCTCTGGAGAAGAAGATTGGTGAACGGCCGATTGTTATTTTTTTCGGCAGCTATACATGAAATCCTTTTACCAGCCAGTTGGCTGCAGTGGAAAAGATGTATAGCGAGTACAAGGATATTGTTGAGTTTCGTTATATATATATTTCAGAAGCCCATGCGCTTGATGATAAAAAACCTAAAGAGGTGGCGGCAGCGAAAAATATTTATGAACATAAAACCTATAAGGACAGGTGTTCTGTTGCCAATATGTTTGAGAAAGACAAGGGAACCAAGGTTCCTATAATCGTGGACACCATAGACAACAAGATCGCAAATCTTTACAATGGCAGGCCTACTCGCGCCTTTGTCATAGGTACAGACGGCATTTTGAAGGTCACCGGAGACGGAGGTTCAAGAGCGTACAGGCAGAATGTTGTTTTGGTCGGTGAATGGCTGAAAAAATTCAAGTCAACCGGCAAGGAATCTCAGTAAATTTATCATGATATCAGGGAAAGATTGATGAGTCATAAAACGGCCTCTCTTGAGGCCGTTTTATATTATACCGAAACAGTATGCAGGATTATTATCATGGAATCATCAAAGTTTACATCTGCTCATATTATGTGGTAATTGATGATATAAATTGTACGCGACAGGTAATATATCCTTTTGTTGCCCACACCCTAAACTGTCTCTTGAAACTTATTATTGAGCCATTGATAACAACCAGGAGTCTCAAATTTATAAGGGGATTTATAGGGGGTAAAAAAAATGGCCCCGTATGGCAGATTGCTCATAAAGGATAGTTCTGATCAACTTGTAACAGCCGCGGCAGAGTTCTTTCTCTCCGCCGCGAGCAGTGCGGTTAAGGACAAGGGGAGTTTTAGAATTGCCATATCCGGTGGAGCAACTCCCAGGCCAGTATATCAACTGCTCGCAAAGGAACCTTTTCGATCAGGTATCCCATGGGATAGGGTGTTTGTTTTCTGGGTTGATGAGCGTTCTGTGCTACCGGATCATCAGGCAAGTAATTATGGTTCTGCCAAAGGCGATCTGCTTGAACATGTTCCAATACCAAAAGATCAGATCTATCCCATACCAGCGGATATCCCACCTGAAGAAAGTGCAGATGCATACCAGGAAATTTTGATGGATTTTTTTAAAATCAGGAGGGGTGAACTGCCGGTTTTTGATCTTATATCTCTGGGTATGGGTTCGGACGGGCATATTGCATCTCTTTTTCCTGGCCATAAGTCACTTTTGATTACTGATAGATTGGTTGTAAATACAAAGGGGAGCAACTCTGATATGGATCGCATTACCCTCACACTGCCGGTGATAAACGCGACTAAACAGATTGTCTTCATTGTGTCCGGCTCTTCAAAGGCCCCAATAATAAAGAAAGTTTTTGAAGAAAGGCAGATGGACTTGCCAGTACATAAGGTTTTGTCTGTGGAGGAGAAACTGGTATGGCTCCTTGACAGGGAATCCGCCTCCCTATTGTCAAATAAGGCCCAATATGATGAAATTCAAAGGCAATGAGGTGATCTTAAAAGTGGTGAAGCTAATTTCCCTTTAGCCTCTCAGCCAGCCAGGTATATCTTTTTTCTGTCCGGTTATTCCTTATTCCTATTCCCAGGGCCTTTTTGCTGCCCACCAGAATAACCAGCTTTTTCCCCCTGGTAACCGCAGTGTATATCAGGTTGCGCTGGAGAAGCATATAGTGCTGCGTCAGTATTGGAACGATGACAGCAGAGTATTCACTCCCCTGAGATTTATGCACAGAAATGGCATAGGCAAGCATGATTTCGTCCAGTTCATTATAGTCATATGGGACAGGTATTCCGTCATAGGTTATAGTCACTTCGCGTACATCTGGAGCCAGATTGCTGATCCTGCCGATATCTCCGTTAAATACATCTTTTTCATAATTGTTTCTGATCTGCATGACCTTGTCATTCAGGCGGAACACCCTGTCGCCTTTTTTCAGTGAAGTGCTTGATTGGTTTAGCTCATTCTGGAGTCTGATGTTCAGGTTTGAAGTCCCTGCAGCACCTCTATGCATGGGAGTAAGGACCTGTATATCCTCGACTGAATCAAAACCAAATCTGTTGGGAACCCTTTTGGATACAAGCTCAATAATAGTGTCTGGAACCTTTTCAGGGTCATCCTGCTCAATAAAATAAAAATCACTGAGTATATCCCTGTCCTGGCTGAGTTCCGGCATATGGCCATTATTGATTCTGTGGGCATTGATAATAATTTTGCTCTCGTCTGCCTGACGGAAGATTTTATTCAATTCTACAACAGGTATCCTGCCTGATCGAATGATATCTCCCAGTATATTGCCGGGTCCCACTGAGGGAAGCTGGTCTATATCTCCTACCATAATCAAAGTTGCTTGTTTTGGTACGGCCTTTAGAAGATGGTACATCAGGAGATTGTCAACCATAGACATCTCATCCAGTATCAATACGTCTGTCTCAAGGGGGTTGTCCTGATCCCGTTGAAATCCCCCTTTGCGCATGCTGAATTCCAGTAGTCGGTGAATTGTCTTTGCCTGGAACCCTGTTGCCTCAGACATGCGTTTGGATGCCCTTCCAGTGGGCGCGGCCAGCATGATTTTTGCCCCTGTCCTTATTAATATTTTTATAACAGCATTTATTATGGTGGTTTTACCCGTGCCTGGTCCTCCGGTAATAACTATTGCCTTGCTTGAAACCGCACGTTTGACCGCTTCTATCTGTTTTGGGGCAAGTGCCAGGTCGGCCTTTTTTTCCACCCACCGGATCGCCTTGTCAGTGTCTATGCCTTTAAGACTGCCTAAAGAAGATATAAGGCTTAGAAGGTATTGGGCAATCCCTGTCTCTGACACATGGAACCTTGCAAGGTATACGGCTTTGTTGTTGGATTCAAGTTCATCATCCGTCAGTTGGGCATCCTGTATAATGGTTTTTTTATCAAGTGCCGTCTCTGCCAGTGCCCTTATAACCTTATCCCTTCCTACTTCCAGAATTTCCTGACACCTTTCAACGAGGGGCTCATACGGATAGAAGACACTCCCTTCCTCCGCGACCTGATTCATGACATAGAGTATACCTGCTTCAATTCTCTGAGGGTTGTCTTTTTTAAAATCAAGTTTTTCAGCGATCTTGTCCGCAGTGTTAAATCCAACACCCTGGATATCTGTTGCCAGCTTGAATGGATTCCGCGTGAGCACAGAAAGTGATTCATCTCCATACTGCTTGAAGATCTTTGAGGCATGGCCTGAACCCACTCCGTGTGTCTGGAGGAAAATCATAAGGTCTCTTATCTCCTTCTGCTCTCTCCATGCCTTCCGGATCATGTCAATCCGTTTAGGTCCTATTCCTTCAATTTTTGCCAGCATTTTTGTCCGGTTCTCTATGATGTCCAGGGTTTTGTCCTTGAACCTCTTGACTATGCGCGCGGCCATTACAGGACCAATGCCTTTTATAAACCCTGATCCAAGATACTTCTTTATTCCATCAACAGTGGAGGGTACTTTTACCGAATGGCCGAGCACCTTGAACTGCCTGCCAAATCTGGAGTGGTTGTCCCATACCCCTTTTACACAGAGTATCTCGCCAGGACAGGGTGAAATAATGTTTCCTACAACTGTCACCGGGGAATGATATTCAGGCACTTTGAGTCTTGCGACTGTATAGCCTGTTTCTTCATTGGAATAGGTGATCCTCTCGATCTGCCCTTCCAGTATTATGTTGAGTTCATTCATCATATTTAACTATCAGCTTCTTGTCGCCTTTTGACTCTGGCTTTCAATAATTTTTTCAAGATTCCTTACCGCACTTATATTATACCAATCTTCCTCATGCAAGACAGGATTTTTAAAGCCTTTGAAAAATGGCCATACTGTATTGGAAGTGGTAGATTTTGTTTTCTCCGTACCATAAATTGACAAAAAGGGGTATGGCTACTAGACTGAGACACTTTTATTAATATGGAGGGGAAATATGGCGCTTACTCGCCCCACTGAGCTGCGTTTTTGGGATAAAGAAAAGGCATATAATGGATATACCCTATTTTCAGCCCAAAATACAACATATCTTATAGATATGGAAGGGAATGTTATAAACACATGGCCGATTGGAAACAATCCGAGGTTGATTGAGAACGGCAACCTTATGGATGCCACAGGCACTGATAATCCAAAGGGATTTCAGGTGCTCAGAGAGCTGGATTGGGATGGAAATCCCGTATGGGAGTACCATGAGACCAGAGAAGGTTACTCTCCTCATCATGATTTCAGGCGCATTTATAATAAAAAACTGGGCGAATACACAACATTGTTTTTGGCAAATAAGAGAATATCCCATGAGGAGGCCGTTACCGCAGGGTGTGATCCCGCTAATGGTCCATATGACAATGCTGAATTGGACGCGATCATTGAGATAGACATGGACGGGAATGTTATATGGGAATATCGTTTTTTTGATCACCTGATCCAGGACCTTGATCCTTTGAGACCTGATTATGCTGGGAAGGGTAAGACTATCGCTGATTATCCTGGCAGGATGAACATGAACCTGCCAGGCAGGCCCCTCAGGAGGGATTGGCTGCATTGCAATTCTCTGGACTACAATGATGAACTTGATCAGATAGTCACCAACTCTGTACAGGGGGAGTTTTGGGTAATTGATCATGGCAGTACATTTGTCCCCGGTGACCCTGAGAAGAGCCTTGAACTGGCTGCCGGATCTTTGGGGAATTTCCTGTACAGGTTTGGGGACCCTGCCAGGTATGGTCAGGGGGATCCCCCTGAGATACTTGAAGACTGGACTACCTCATCGACCGGACATAAACAGATAGGTGGTTCACATGATATTCAGTGGATAAAGCCTGGACTGCCTGGTGAAAGGAATTTTTTACTCTTTAACAATGGCCAATACCTTTATGAAAAGACGCCCCAGTCTTATATATTTGAGATAAATCCATTTCTGGACTCGGAAAAAAATAACACCGGTGACTATGTTAATCCGCCTGATGCGGGATACTATACACTGGAACCATATGATTTTAGAAATACTCACAAGCATCCCAAACATATGTCAAACCAGATTGTATGGACCTATACTTCAAAAGGGAACCAGGCATTTTTCAGTCATATAGGCTCAGGTTGTCAGCGCTTGCCCAACAATAATACCCTCATTTGCGCCATGACAGAGGGGCACATATTTGAGGTTACTCATGATGGGGAGCTTGTTTGGGAATATATAAATCCTGTAACAAAGGATGATGGAATAGTAGAGGTCATACATGACCGTTACCCGAATGCCAACGCAGTATTCAGGGCATATAGATATTCACCTGACCATCCGGGGCTTAAGGGGAAGAGTCTTGTGCCCAAAGGCAGGATTACAGAGTTGGGAGCTAAAAAAAAATAAGGAGGAATTGACAATGGCCCAAATGCCGCAGGAAGTAATAGATTTTATTGAAGACCCTCATTCGCGGAATGTGCTCTCCACAATAACATCTGATGGTTCTTTGTTCTCCGGAGTAAGGGGAAGACTTCGTGTTATTGATGAGGAGACGATTGCCTTTTTTGATGTGGCCCAAGTAAAGAGGAAGCCTGATTTCAAGCCAGGTCAAAAGGTTGCTTATGTGGTTTTAAATCCCCCTTCATTCGGATACCAGATATATGGCACCTTCCGGGAGTATCGAACGTCAGGAGAGATCTTTGAAGATCAGGCAAAAATGATGAAACAGGGCCCACATTCCAATATTCTTGAAAAGATGGGCATTGTAAAGGTTGAAGAGATCTATTCATATGCATCAAAAGACAGGACAGAGCACGGGATGAGGATAGCCTGAAAGTATTTGATGGTGTGTAAAAAATTACCATATTGTGTGATGATTTTGCTCAAATAGTGGTTTTTTTTCACCCCTTTTTTTTTCGGGTGATGAGTTGGTTTTTTGCTTTAGTTGTAACTGTTTGAAAACATAAAACAAATTGCCTTGGGCTCAACATGGCTGAATTTGGCATGCTATTTGCAAATATATTTAAATAACCAGTAATAATTGAGGTGTCAGCCATGCCCAGGTATTTACAACATTGTATGAATCCTCTCCATATCTATTGCCGATTGAGAGATTTAGGTATATCAAAAGGATTGGCAGGAGTGGTTTGCAGGACATATGAATTGTTGATTTTCAGACATCTGTTTGTAAAAGGGGGGAATGCATAATCCTCTGGCTTCAGCAGAAGGATAATCCCTTTTATTTAGCAGTATGTGATACTTGTTCCCTTTGTCTTCTGCCTGCTGATGCGAGTCAACGTCTTATCCCCATGAATTAGCGCCAGCCATTTATTCCTGCTGTTCCCTCCAAGGCGGTAAAAGTCTGTTTGGCGATAAAACTCTCCTCTACTTCCACTCGTGCAAGTCTATTCCCGTAATATCCTTAATACATAATTTCGATTCTCAATCTATAGGTTGTATGCCCCGGGTCCCCAATTACCCCAACTTCCCTTTAAACACCGGGCTTCCTCCTCATAATCATGCCGTTTTTAATCCGGATAATGCAGTAGAAATCAACTACGGTTTGTCAAGCCAAGGTGGGATAAAGGTCGTTTGTTTGAAAGCAAAGCGGCCCGCATGCCCATTCCTGCGATACTGGTTTCTGAATACACAAGATTGAGTATTTAAAAGCTGCCTCATGATAATAAAATTTTTTTGTAGATTTTTATCTCAAACTGAGGTTAAATGATCGTCCTGAAAATATTTGGGAATCGGTTCAAACCGGTTGACAAACTATCATGTCTGGAACAAATTGAAGGAGAGATCAAATTTTTTTTATTCAGAAGGAGGAGAACTTATGAAAAAGAAGTTGTTAATTGTCATTGCAGTAATAGTCTTAAGTGTTATACCCCTGAGTTTTGTATATGCTGTTGAGGCATTTCATGCTCCCACCAAAGACGGTCTTAAGACCGAGGTTCTTTATTGGGACAAAGACAAGGCCTATAACGGTTATACTATTTTTTATCCCAGAATGGCCCCTCAGGTTATGGCAAAAATATTTTTGATTGATATGGCTGGCAATGTTGTCCACACATGGCCGGGCGGCAATAATCCCAAATTGATGGAGGATGGCCATATCCTTTCAGGTTTCAATGAGATGGATTGGGACGGCAATAGGGTCTTTAGTGCACGCGGCGCCCACCATGATACCTGGAAGATATACAACAAAAAACTCAAGGGATATACTTATATAGGCCTCACCCGTGAGCAGGACTATACTGCTAAAAACGCAGTGGCCGCCGGGGCTGATCCCAGCGTAGACTATGCCGGCATTGGCGCATACGCGGATGGACTCGTTGAAGTTGATACGGACGGAAATATTATCTGGAGCTGGACATTTCTTGACCATGTTATCCAGGACAAAGATCCAAACCGGCCAAACTATGTTGGCAAGGGAAAGACAATAGCGGACTACCCTGGCAAGCTGGACCTTAACTGGATTACAGACCAAAACAGGAGGAACGATACTCCCGGTATAACATCAGACTGGCAGCATACAAACGCCCTTGATTACAATGAAGAGCTGGATCATATTGCCATTAACGCCAAGCACTGGAGCGAGTTTTATGTTGTAGACCACGGAGCTACCTTTGTGCCCAATGATCCCCAAAAGAGCATTGAACTGGCGGCCAGTGACGCGGGTGATTTTATATACCGTTTTGGAAATCCTTCCGCTTATCAGCAGGGTAAGCCTCAGGGTAATAAAGATGAAGGGGATTATCAGATGTACGGATCCCACAACATTGAATGGATTGATAAAGGTCTGCCAGGGGCTGGAAATTTTTCTATTTATGACAACGGTTGTTATAATCCCATGGGTAGAACGTCCAGTGCGATTGAGATAAACCCGTTTCTAGATGCCAATGGGAAAAACACTGGTAATTATGTTAATCCCCCTGATGCTGGTTATAATAGCAAAAATATATCCAACCAGGTTGTATGGAGCTTTGAGTCCTATAAAGGAATAACATTTTATAGCAAAAATGTCTCCAGTGCCCAGCGTCTTCCCAATGGCAATACTATGATCTGCGCTGGCGCCCAGGCCCATATTTTTGAAGTAACCAGGGACGGCGAGGTGGTCTGGGAATATATCAATCCCCTGGGCAGGAGTGGTCTTTTAAAAGTTATACCTGCCTCAGATAGGGGAAACAATTCTTTGTTCAGGGCCTATCGTTTTGGACCTGATTATCCGGCCTTTAATGGGAAAGACCTGAAACCTATGGGCAAGATTACAGAAATGTTTGCAGGTGTCACATTTGATCCGTCTGAAACAGAGAGTAAAGGGAAAGGAGTTGCCGGCGGCGGTAGAGGCGGTAAAGGCGGCGGCGGTAGAGGCGGTAAAGGCGGAGGCGGTAAAGGTGGTAAAGGCGGAGGCGGGAAAAAAGGCGGTTCAGCCGAGCCGGAAGAGGATGAACCAGAGGAAGAAGCATTTCTTCCTTACTGATAATATCCTATAAATAAATTTGTTTAAGCAGCAAAAGGGCCGTATCTCCAGACTGGAGATGCGGCCCTTTTTGATGCCCGGATTGAATCGGGATTATGTCTTAGTCAATCTACTGCTGCTTGAAGGACGGAACCTTTTCTAACAGAGTCCCAAGGGAATGAAGAAAATTTAACCTTGTGCTTCACAGTGGCCGTCTATTCTTTGAAATCCAGCCCTGTGATTGGAATAAGGATGTCTGTTTTCACATACGATCAGAAATCTGCTCCATGCGTCTGTTCATGGAATTAGCCATTTGATGGTTGCCGTTTTTTTGGGCTAATTCCAGTGCCTGTTTAGCAACATCATATGCATCTTTGAATCGGCCGTCAGCCGCGTAGGCAATGGTCAATGTCTCCAGAAGGTACGGGTCCTGATACTTCATCAACTCGCATGCCCTCTCCGCAAGGAGGACCGCTTCAGCTGTGTCCTTTAATGCCTGTTCCTTATTTGATGCCAGCAAGCGAGCAAGATTATGCAGGGCAGGGATCATGTCAGGATCGAGTTTTAATACTTTCTGATAGTGCTTCACTGCCTCAGCCATATTGTCAAAGCGCTCTGAAAGCGCACCAACCATATAGAGCGCGTCCTTATAGTCAGGCTTCAGCCTGACTGCTTCCTGGAAATGGTAGAGTGCTGTTGAAAAATCCTCCTGACGTGTGAGCAGTGTGGCCAGGTTGTAGTGAGCCCTTTCATCTATTGGAAGGGTATCAATCATATCTTTATATAGAGCAATGGCTTTGCCTTCCCGCCCCTGTTTGGCCAGATAAAAGGCTTTTGTATGGTTTGCATTATTAAACTCCTTCAGCATCTTATCCAGGGGATTCAGGGATGCCGCCTTGAGAAGCTCCTGCGCGGCCTGATCTTTTTCACCCAGGTTTATTGAGATATGGGCCTTGAATACGTGTCCTCTGGCCCCAGCAAATCTTTTCGCCTGTTCCTTGATGACTGCCAGACCTTCATCATCCCCATTTTCAAATACTTTAAGGAAGGACAGATCCCCATCTCTGGACTCCTCAACTGCTTCAATAAGTTCCCAGTCATATGAATTCCGGGTCAATGCGCGTGGTGCGGAAAATTCGACCAGGGCGTTGTCATCTGTATGAATTCTTGCCCCTTCCGAGAAGTGCTGAATCCCCTTCGGGCCCATTACATACTGCGCAAAGATTTCAGGAATATTATGGATATCTATACGTTCAAGATCCCTGGTTATTATTTCAGTACTCATGCGTTTGACCATCTGGGCGATATTCACACTAAGGTCCTGTTTTGTTCCGATCAGTATGCAGTCGCTCCTTCCTGTCCGCCAGAAGGTCATGTCTGGAAACACGGAATTAAAGGTATGTATAATGCTCTGAAAGGTTTCCAGATCTATATGGTAGGCCTGGACCCAGGTACACATAACACCCTGATCCGCAAGGCGCTTCCGGCACAGTTCAAAAAATTCACGGGTAAAAAGATCTGCGATCCCCGCAAAATAAGGATTGGAGGGCTGTGAGATGATCACATCATATTTTTTTTCGGTTAAGGCAAGATGATTACGGCCATCGGCGATAATAAGATTTACTCGAGGGTCATCCAGAATACGGTAGTTATATTCATCAAAATATCGGCAGGCCTCGACCATGGCAGGTGAGATCTCTACACAATCTATCTCGTTAAGAGGGTGGCGGCCGGCTGAACCGAGGCTTATCCCGCTGGCCAGACCTATGACAAGGGCGTTTTGTGGGTCAGAATGCAAAAGCAGGGGGATGTGTGCGACCATCTCCTGGGTAGGAAGGTCTGAAAATGAGGAGGCATCGGGTTTTCCATTAATATACAGGGCACGCACATCCTCTGTGACCTGCTTCACTGTCACAGTAGTGCTCAATCCCTCCTTGTGAAAGATTACCTTGCTGTTTGCCGCCAGTTCCTTAAGTGCCGTCTCTGACTGCGCGGTGGCCCTGGAGATCCTGGCAGCCTCGTGAAATGGTCCAAAGCTCATTATAGATGCATCCCATTTAGGTATAGCAAAAATGCCTGCAATTATTACCAGGGCTGTTATGGTTGCGGCAAACCATTTCTGTCGTGAGCCCAAATCGATGGTCACTCCTATAAAAGCAATTCCGACCGCGATATTGATAGTTACTGCAAAAAAGATACTGTTCTGGATGCCGATTAATGGGATCAGGATAAAACCCCCCATAAATGCGCCAAGGATATTGCCGATAGTATTACAGCCATATACCGTTCCCACGGATCTTCCCATATGACTGGAACCCTGGTTGTAGATCCGGTTGGCAAGAGGAAAGGCTGCCCCCATAAGGAAGGTAGGGACAAGCATGATTAAGAGTACAAGTCCGAATTCAGCTAGTTGAAGCATCCAGAACGACCCGATAAATCGAGAGATCATGTTGGTGACAAAAAATGGCAGGTGCCCTATAAATGGGACCACCATGAGCGCTGACAGGCCGATCCCGGTTTGAATAAGGGCAAGGACAAGCATGGGAGATCGCACGCGGTCCACAAATTTAGCGCAGGCCATACTGCCGAGGGCCAATCCAAGCACAAATGCCGTCAGCATCATACTAAAGGCATATACTGTAGACCCGATCAGAAGAGATATGGCCCGTGTCCAGGCAATCTCAAAGACCAGGGCGGCAAAGCCTGAAAATCCGTATCCGATAAGGAGCGCGATTAGTGCGTTTTTCCCGTATGACAGGGGTATATTTTCAATGGGATCGGTCTTTTGCTTTTTTTTGCTTTTTTTCTTACGCCCTTTCAGATTATCCCCTGTGTTATTTGGCGCGTCAGCCTCTCTTTTATATTCAAGCGACCTGCGATAAAGGAGATAACTGGTTATACTTACCAAGAGGTTCAGGGAACAGGCAAGATAGATAGACCGGATCACACCCAACGTGGGGATAAGAAGGAAACCCGCCGCAGACGCCCCCAGAACCGCCCCAAAGGTGTTAAAGGCATACAGTGTTCCCACAGACCAACCGATATGCTCCGGTGATCGGGTAAAAAAACGTGTAAGCACCGGCAGGGTAGCACCCATAAATGTTGCCGGAATCAAGAGGAGCATTCCGCTGAAGGCGAACCGAATCAGACTGAAGAGGTATGATGATGTATGGGTGTTCTGATATAGGAAACGGTAGATTGGTTCAGCGCCATGGATCAGCCAGGGCAGGAAAAAACAATAGATTGCAATGCTTCCTTCCAGAAAGGCAAATATGAGCAGGTAGTCATTTCGCTTGTCAATGATCCGCC
>JAFDJA010000160.1 GCA_019307745.1 Deltaproteobacteria bacterium
ACGACAGATCCACTGGCTTGCCTAGCTATACGCCCTGTCTCAATATTTAACGGTTTGCCGTCAATATCCATAGAACATAATTTAATCATTTTTTATTTTCCTTTCATCTTTATATAACTTTATCCCTATTAAGAGACTCATTTAGCAGGCCCGGCCTGAAACAGAAGACATACAAAAGGCGGATATCAAATGTTTTAAAAAAAATAAAATATCAATCACAGCCTCATTATAGCAATAATCAGTCACCATTAAACAAACAAGATTCTAAACAATATGGAACTTGAGTGCAGCTCTTTGGATGAATTTGTCAGCATGGAGACCGATAACACTGAACAGTCCGTTAAAATACCTACTTACGGATACCAAGATCCTTTATGATCTGCTGATATTTATTTACATCATTTTTTTTCAGGTAATTGAGAAGTTTTCGCCTCTGACCAACAAGTTTTAACAAACCTCTTCTGGAATGATGATCTTTTTTATGGGTTTGAAAATGCTCAGTTAAGTAATTGATCCTGTTGCTTAAAAGAGCAATCTGCACCTCAGATGATCCTGTATCCTTCTCGTGAAGCTTGAATTTCTCAATAATTTCTTTTTTGGTTTCTGTAGATAAAACCACTTCTAAATCCTCCTGAATAATAGTTTGATATTGTTAAAATCAAATAGATAAATAAAAAACCAGGCTCAATACTATAATTCTTTAATGTATCGCCTATTTATTGAAATACCTTGATCTTCTCTGCTTGTTTGCATTTAATCCATATGACAGCTACCAGATTGTTTTCACAAACAAGCTTAATGTTGCCACTCCAGTCTTCGGGGAGATCCTGAAAATCTTTTAATTCAACCAGTGATGATCTTAGACCATTTTTTATCTTTTTTGCAGTTTGTTTATCAAGCCTGACTTCTCTCATTTCATGTAATGCATCTGAAAGAGATATCACCCTTTCTTGTAAACACTGGTCATTTTTTAAAACATCAATATTGCCTGAATTCAGACCATCTTTCACTTTAAAACCTCCACTGGCAAGCCGTTCAAGCCCTTTCAGATGCGCACAAGATCCCAAGCTTTTCCCCATGTCAGCGGCGAGGCTTCTTATATAGGTACCACAGGAGCAGGTTACTTCAAAGGTGAAATATGGTAATTTTAAAGAGATTATTTCAATAGAACTAATCCTTATTTTTCTCTTTGGAAGCTCTACATTAATTCCTTTTCTTGCAAGATCATAGGATCTCCTGCCATTGAATCTAAGAGCGGAAAAGGCCGGAGGTGACTGTTCAATCTCTCCGACAAATTTTTCTGCACATGCTTTGATCTGCTCTAACGAAAAGTCAGGAACAGTCTCTGTGTCAATAATTATTCCAGTCGGATCCAGAGTATCTGTCGCCACACCAAGCCTTACTGTAGCCCTGTATCTTTTTTCTCCTACCATAAGAAAGGATGAAAGTTTTGTACCTTGCCCAAGTAAAATCACTAGAAGCCCAGTGGCAAACGGGTCCAAAGTCCCGGCATGACCAATTTTAATTCCTGGAAGCACCTTTTTGATCTTTCGGACAACATCAAAAGAGGTCTCTCCGTCATTTTTGTCTATTAACAATATTCCATTGCACTGATACATTAGCAGAACTCTTCAGGCACTTTGATTATCACCCGAATGTCACAACAGGTGTAATATATTATAAGTCCTTGTGTTGAAAGCGCAGTTTGTGTGAATTTGGCCTTAGAGTATATTACCTGATTAAAATTCAAACGCCTGTCCAGTGAAGTCCCTTATAAGAGAGGACTAATCATACATTTTCTGTCGAAAAAAAATGCTTAAGCATAAAGTGTTTCAAGACGAAGCAGATAGACGTAACGATACCCAAGTATTATTTTGTTTTTTTGGACTCATCTAGCTTTATCTTCTGAAAGAGCTTTTCTATCTGATTTCCCGCCTCCAATGTGGGATCATGTTCAAAAATGATCTGCGGCATATATCTCAGATTAATCCTTCGGCTAATCTCACGCTTAATATATCCTTTGGCGCTGTCCAATCCAGATTGAACTTTTTCTATCTCTTCTTTACCACCAATAATACTGAAATAAACCCTGGCATTCTTAAGGTCATTACTGCAGTTAATACCGGTAAGAGTTGCCCCCTGGATCCTTGGGTCTCTTATATGGTGGGTTAGAAGATCCGCAATCTCTTTTAGAATCTGGTCACCCACACGCACTGATCTCTTGCCTGCCAGCATATATGCCCCTGAAAACATGAAACATTTTAAAGCTTATAATATAAAACCTTTCCGTTGTTTCATGGCTATAATATATGAGTATCTCACCTTTTTACATATGGTTCTTCTCCAATTTAGTTGGAGAAGAGGGTTCAAGGATTCTAGGGGTTAAGGGTCCAAGTGCTTGTATTTAAAAGCTTTATCAGCAAATTAAAATTCATCAAAAACAAAATCTAATTATCTTTGTAACCGTAAGAATAACACTTTGCGATATTATAAGGTTCCAGATAATATTATTCACTTTAACAACCTTATATCCCCTCTAAAGGCAGTTTATAAAGTTTTGAAAAACATAATGCTTCAATATGTTCACCTGGTTGTAATTATTGTGCTTTTCAATTGACCCCTAGAATCCTTGAACCCTTGAACCCTGATCATCGATCAACTAATTGGGAGATGATCCTTACATATTTATAATCTCGAGCGACGAATCAACAATCTCTGCAAGATATAGCGACTCGATATAGGAAAAAACATTGGCAAGAGATGAGTCCACATGCCGTCTGTCATTTCCCACAGTACTGATGCCTAATTCTATTTTCTGCCATTTGTCATTTGCCCCTGTTTCTGCAATAGAGACATTAAAACGATTTTTAACCTTGCCTATCAGGCTTTTAACAATCTTCCTTTTACCTTTTAACGAATGATTGTCATGTATAAAGAAATCCACTCTCAGGACACCAATGACCATATCTTACAACTCAGCCTTAATCTCTTCAATTTGATAAACTTCAAATACATCTCCTGGTTTTACATCCTTAAAATCCTTAAGTCCAATACCGCATTCATATCCGGATTGAACCTCTTTCACATCATCTTTAAAACGTTTGAGTGAAACCATCGAACCATCATATACGACCACCTCATCTCTTAGCAGGCGAACTTTGGCATTTCTCTCAATAAATCCATGAGTTACCTGGCACCCTGCCACAGTACCAATCTTAGGTACATTGAAGATCTCCTTTATATCTGCCCTGCCAATGACCTTTTCAGTTAATATAGGTTCCAGGAGACCGGTCATGGCCAATTTTATATCTTCAAGCACATTATAAATAACTTCATAATACCTGATATCAATGTGTTTTTTTTCTGCTACCTGTACGACTCTAGGGTGCGCACGCACATTAAAGCCTATAATAATCGCATTAGAGGACATAGCCAGCATAACATCTGTTTCTGTGATAGCACCGGTAGCTGAATGTATTACTTTAAGTTTGACTTCATCAGTACTGAGTTTTAGCAAAGACTCAATCAACGCCTCAAGGGATCCCTGTACATCCGCCTTAAGCACAATATTCAGTTCCTTGATCGCCCCATCCTTAATTTTTTCATAAAGATCATCAAGACTCACAACACCACTTGAGGTCACATCTTTCCGTGCCTGGCCAATACGATGATCAGCAATTTGTTTTGCAGTCCTCTCATCCGTTACAACAACAAATTCATCACCGGCCATTGGAACTCCCGAGATACCATAAATCTCAGCAGGCATTGAAGGACCAGCAAGAATCATCTTTTTCCCCCGGTTGTTTAACATAGCTCTAATACGGCCATAACATTCACCACACACAAAGTAATTACTCTGTTTAAGAGTACCATTCTTAATAAGAACCGTAGCAACTGATCCTTTACTCTTATCTAGATGCGCTTCGATAATAGTTCCTCTTGCCGGTTTGTCGGGATTGGCCTTCAACTCAAGCATTTCTGATTGGAGCAGGATAAGCTCCATCAGTTCGGAAATTCCTTCTCCTGTCTTGGCGGAAATTTTTCCAAATATGGTATCCCCGCTCCATTCTTCCGGCGCCAGTCCAAGTTCGGCAAGCTCCCTTGTAACTTTGTCTGGATCTGCATCAGATTTATCCATCTTGTTGATAGCCACGATAATAGGTATTTCGGCTGCACGGGCATGATTAATGGCTTCCTTGGTTTGTGGCATTACTCCGTCATCCGCCGCTACCACCAGAACAATAATATCTGTTACCTTTGCTCCTCTTGCCCTCATGGCGGTAAAGGCCTCATGACCCGGAGTATCGAGAAATACAATATCCCCACCCTTGGTATTCACATAATAAGCGCCTATGTGTTGAGTAATTCCACCGGATTCACCACCAATAATATTTGACTGTCTTATATAATCCAAAAGAGAGGTCTTACCATGGTCGACATGTCCCATAATTGTTACAACAGGAGGCCTGGGTTTTAGATCCTTAACGCTATCTTTGATCTCTTCTATAAAGGTTTCAGCCTCGAACTGATCCAGCTCAATCTCATAATCAAAATCATCAGCAAGGATAGAGGCTGTTTCAAAATCAATGATCTGATTAACATTTCCCATTATACCCATGCTCATGAGCTTTTTAACCAGTTCAACACCCTTTATACCCATTGCTTTGGCCAGCTCGGCTACTGTCATCTCCTGCTGTACTTTAAGCCTTCTTTTAATAGCCTTGGGAATAGTTATGGATGTCTGCTGCTTCTTTCTTCCTGCATCCTTGCCTTTCTTGCCGCCCTTCTTGTCTTTAGGTCTTGGTTTGCGCCCTTCATATAAATCAGCCCTCTCAAAAACCTCAACCTTGCGATGTCGATGACGGACTGATTCGATGACCTTTGCATCTTTTTTTAAGGCCTTCTTTTTATCTTTCTTTTTTCTAGTTACTTTTTCTGTTGCAACGGTATCGGTATCCGGCACTACCTTTTGGGCCCGTGTTTTTTTATCTGACAGGACACTTTTGTCGATAACCTTTTTAGCTGAAACCCTTGACTTTTTCTGTTTTCCTTTCGTCTTCTCTTGGCTCTCCTGTTCAAGCAGTTTTTTTAGAGTGGCTTCCTCAGCCATTTTTATTATTTTTGCAGGCTTATCTTTTAATCGTTTTTTTTTTTTTTTTGCTTTTGTTATATCTTTGGCCTTGGCTGGTACTGTTTCAGGAGTTTCAAGGATAACTCCTTCATCTTTTTCCTTTGCCTCTTCTTGCTGCAAAACAACCTGGTCATCCTTCACCATCTTTTGTTCTTCAATAACAATATCCTCTGTTTTATCAGATATAGTCTTCTTATCCGGGATGGTCTCAGCTGGCAGGGTTTCCTCCCCACCTTCCTTGGATATCACTTCTGGCTTTTCTGGTTCTGCTTCTACTGTTTTTTTGCGCCTTCGGATAACTCTTGGTTTTATCCTCTTTTCTTCTACAACCTCTGACACTGACGCTACGCCAGCATTATCTCCATTGGAGGAAATGCCTAATATAATATCTCTGGCCTTAACAATAGTATCCTCATCCAGTGTACTCATGTAATTTTTCACAATCATACCAGTGGCATTAAGCTTCTCAACAAGCACCTTGCTTTCTATATTGAACTCTTTGGCCAACTCATAGACCCTGACTTTCGCCATCTAATCCCCCAAAATCTCTAATTTAATAATCACTGTTTTTACTGTTTATAACAGGGTTTCCAAATCAGGAGTCAAGACAATATTTCCTTCAACCCTGAAGATTCTGTTAAGATGTCTGTATGTTTTTAATCGTTTCTGACAGGCATAATATTTACAGATATATGCGCCTCTACCCTGGATATCCCCTTTTGTATCTCTTATCAAGTGAGACTCTCCGTCAAGAACAAGCCTGGACAATTCATATTTGGGAAGCTTTTTCCCACATGATATGCAAGTCCTCACGGGGATATGCACCCTATTCAGTCCTATTACCCTGGGTTTCTTCAGATTCTTTCTTCTGTTCCGACACCTTGTTTGCCTCAGTATCATCGATCTTGATAGCTACACCACTATTTTTTTCAACTGCACTAGGATCATCTTCTGTGTTTTTGTCTGTTATGCT
Organism: Deltaproteobacteria bacterium; assembly: GCA_019307745.1. Lineage (GTDB taxonomy): Bacteria > Desulfobacterota > DSM-4660 > Desulfatiglandales > HGW-15 > JAFDJA01. The sequence goes on from JAFDJA010000160.1 coordinate 6,105, forward strand.
TTCTGCCGTGACCTCAATCTCATCTGGGATTACCTCCCGTTCAGAATAATTAAGGGAATTTTTAATAAGAATTGAAGCCTTTTCCTCACTTATTCCCTTTATCTGGATCAACTCTTGAACAGCAGCGTCAGCAATATCTGCAATAGACCTGAATCCTGCCTGGAAAAGGCTTGTAGCGGTTGCCTCTCCAACCCCGTCAAGGCTGAGCAATTCATTGTATATACCTTTTAATGCATTGTTGTAGT
>JAFDJA010000058.1 GCA_019307745.1 Deltaproteobacteria bacterium
GTAATGATAGTTGCCGGTCTGTTAAATGTTCGTTCCGGACCCGGTAAAAATTTTTCCGTAGTGCAAAAGATCAGGCAGAATATGATCGTTGAGATTTATGGACGCGCCCAGGACTGGCTCTACATCAAGCTCCATTCAGGAGAGTATGGATGGATAATGGAGAAATTCAGCGTCCCGGCCACTCCGGGGGCGGATGGTTAAGGGATGTCTGCAAAATTCAGGCATCAGCCAGGCTCTTTATCATTGAGCAAACTTTTAAATGCAGCAATCGAAAACAATGAAGCAGAATAAGGAAAGTTAGAACGGGAAGAGCCGCACCAAAAGGCTGGAGCGGAAAACCGGAAAATTTCACAATCAATTTTCGTTCAACAGTCAGACCCCCAGGGTGGGAGTAATATGAAAAAACTTGAGCTAAAATGGAAGTTCCTCATACCTATCGTGACGACAATCATGGCCGGAATGGTTGTAATTGTCCTGTTTTCATACCTTAATTCCACGTCAGAGATAGAAAAACAGGCAATCGATTTTCTTGACCGCGAAATTAAAATTAATGCCGAGCATATGGACAACTGGTTCAAGGGCCAGAGGGCCGACCTTATGACCTGGGGGCTTAACGGTCTTTTTCATGACGCCCTGACAGGCGAAGGCTACTTTAAAGAGAGCGCCCGCAAATGGGCCTGTACTGAGCTTGCAGCTTTAAAAAGGAACTATCCCTATTACGGGATACTGTTGCTCCTGGACGAGAATGGAGAGCTCATTGCCTCATCTGACACAGTAGATGCCAACTGGACCAAATTGACAGGTGACAAGGATTTTTTTCTATCAATGACGCAGGATGTTTTCACCATGTCAGATGTTATCAAGGGACAGAACTCAGGTGACGCGGTATTTTTTATGGCATCACAGGTGATACAGGACGGCAGACCGATAGGGCTGCTGGTCGGGGCAGTAAAGCTGTCTGCCTTCAGCTCCCTTTTTATTGACACATTCAAGCTTTCATCCATACCGGACGCGTATTTATATATTACGGATCTCAACGGACTGGTCATTGCCCATTCAGACAGGGAATATATCCTGCATGAGGATATTAACAGCTATCCTTATGGTCCGGAATTGCTTCAGAAGAAACAGGGATCAATAATTTTTCAGGAAAACAATCAGCAGCAGATTGCCAGCTTTGCCAAGTTTAATGATATGGACTGGATCCTTATAGAGATACAGTCTCTGGAAGAGGCATATGCGGCAATACGCAGTGCGGGCAGAAATATTGGCGCTATGGGCCTGATAACCATCTTTTTTGTTGCAACAATCATTATTCTTCTCTTCAGGTCCATTATTTCCCAGCGTCTTAACAGGATCCTGAAAACTATCAAACAGGTTCAGGACTGCGACCTGAACGCGAGAATAAGCACCACTTCTGACCAATCGGATGAGATCGAGACACTCAGCAGCGCATTTAATGACATGACAGCCCGACTCGAGGAGTACGTTCAAACCCTGAGTAATAAAAATGAAGCCCTGGAAACTGAAATTGAGGAACGCAAAATTATTGAAGAGCAGCTTAAAAAGGCAAAAACAGCCGCAGAGGCAGCCAATATAGCAAAAAGCAGTTTTCTTGCCAATATGAGCCACGAGATCCGCACTCCAATGAACGGTATCTCCGGTTTTATTAACATGCTGGCTGATACAGATCTGAATCAGGAACAGCTCGCCTATATAGACACCATCAAACAGAGCGGTAATACCCTGCTTTCTGTAGTGAATGACATACTTGATTATTCAAGGATCGAGTCCGGAGAATTGGGATTGGAAGAGGCAGAGTTCGATCCGAAGTCATTCGTCCATGATATCTGCGGCCTGATTAAGCAGCGTATCGAATCCAAGTCTATTCAAATTCTGTGCAATACAGGCGAAGATATCCCTTCTATGGTCGTAGGGGATCAAATTCGTTTCCGCTATGTCCTTTCAAACCTTATGGGGAACGCGGCAAAATTCACTGACGCAGGGGAAATAGAACTCTCATTAGACGTTGAAGACAAAAGAGATAATCGCGTTAAACTGCACGCAACGGTTCGTGACACCGGTATCGGGATACCAAAAGAGATGCAGGAAACCATATTCCAGGCCTTTCAGCAGGCTGATAATTCACCCTCCAGACGATATGGCGGCACAGGTCTGGGGCTTGCCATCAGCAGACAGATAGCACGTCTTATGGGAGGTGATGTCTGGGTAGAAAGTGAGGCCGGCTCCGGGAGTCTGTTTCATTTTACTTCCTGGTTTGAGAAAAAAGTTGAGAAGGATACGGTGAAATTTTCTTTAGAGGCATTTTCAGGAAAAGAGGCCCTTATTGTTGACAATAACAGGGCTGACCTGGATACCATATCAGAGATTCTTAAATCAGTGGGCATGGATACAATTGTTTCAGAAAGTATGAATGAGGTCCTCCCTTTACTTCGGGGCAGCCAGGAGGCTGATCAGCCGATTTACCTCTGTATAATTGATATTCAGATGCCCAGCTCTGACTGGCATGGCTTCACAAAAATGGTTAGAGATATCAACAATGAGTTTCCGGCACTTCAGGTGATTGCCCTTTCATCCACAACACAGGAACATGGTGAAATAGAGTTCAACGGCTATCTGCATAAACCGGTCTCCAGAGAAGAGGTTCTTCATATGCTGGAGAGATTATCGGGGGAGATAGAGAAAGACGGCAGTCAGGCCGCTTCAACAGCAACAAAGCCGCCCATGAGCCTGGAGGACATAAAAGGATCGATACGCATCCTGCTGGCTGAAGATAATCTTATGAATCAGAAGTTTGCTGAGGCACTCCTGTCAAAGTCAGGATATCAGGTCGAAGTTGCCAATAACGGAATCGAGACTGTTGAAAAATACACCGCGTCTCCTGAAAATTACGATATCATCTTCATGGATGTACGTATGCCCGAGATGGGCGGGATAGAGGCCGTAAAAATGATCAGGGGCAAGGGTTTTGAAACTGTCCCGATCATTGCCATGACGGAATTCGGGACGAACGACAATGATGCATATCTTGACAGCGGCATGAATGACTTTGTGATCAAACCTTTAAAAAAAGAAATGGTTATTCAAACATTGGAAAAATGGATCCTCAACAGGGATAATCCGGATTCAGGTCAAGTCCTTTATACCGGTCAGAATAAGGCTTGATGATTTTTTTAAGTTTCTTCTACAATCTATCGGGATAAAAGAGGTAAGGGAATAGAGGATTTTATGTTAAATCCGGATGTAGATGAGCTTTTCGGCAAAGAAAATGCTTTTCTTTCCTGCTAATGGCCTGTAATTGTATGAATCCCTTTAAAATGAGGTTTTTATTTTTTAAATAATAGTGGTTGACATTTGGTTTAAATAGATTTAACCTTCTTCGCAATAATAGGTGTCTGCTTTGTAAAAATAGCGGACCTGTTTCGTTCTGAGGGAAAGATTTGCTTGTTAGAAATGGCATCCTGAGGTTAAGAAACATGAAAATATTTGAAAGGAGGATGTCATTATGGCGACTGGTAAAGTAAAATGGTTTTCTGATTCAAAGGGCTTTGGTTTTATTGAACAGGAAGACGGCCCTGATGTGTTTGTACATTATTCAGGAATTCAAGACAGCGGGTTCAAGTCTCTTAAGGAAGGCGATAGTGTTACCTTTGAGATTGAGCAGGGCCCTAAGGGGCCATCTGCGGTAAATGTTGTAATAGACTAAGTTTTTTATGACATAACAAGACAAGGGCATTTCATAGGTTTACTATGGGATGCCCTTTTTGTTTGCGTGCGCAACGAGTAACTTATTACCTCTACATAGCCGCGATCATATTTTCGCAGATCTCATTGGCTGTGGGCGGACACTTGGGAATGGTGATATCGGCTGAGTGGAGTTTTGCCGCGCATCGGCCTACGGACACGGTCAGGTCACCTGAAGCAGAAAAAGGCATTCGCGATTTTTGTCCTATCATGAACACCTGTTTCTTTTTCAGCAGCCTCATATCCTTAAGACGCTCCAGGGCAAACATGAGATTACCCATGCAAGTACAGCAGACACCTTCCGCGCTGATATGGCATGGAAATCTCCTTGAATAGTGAGGCGGGGGAGTGAACCGTTCTTCGGTTGTTGCCTGGTTAAGGGCATGTATGTTGATCTGGTCAAGATCACAGGTCCCAAGTCCCTCATCCGCACAATGGCATATGTACGGGATGTCGCGGGGAGCATATCCAAGCGTATCTGCCACTACACTATCCATTTCAACAGGGTTTGTACCGAGGAGCATCCTGTCCATGGCCACAGGGGTGTTGCCTGTTTCATTGTACAAGTCACCCTTAAGACCGTCCACAACGATGAGATCAGGACGCAGGACACTGTTCAGCTGGGCAATGGCCCTGTGAAGGTCCACACCGTGAAACCTCCGCTTCATCATCCCCGGCATGGTGCCTTTTTCAGGTTTTTCAGACTGCAGGTGATCCCGGCCTGCATATGGGCTTTCATGACCGGTACATTGATGAAGCAGTCGCTTTCAAGTACGGTTCCGGCCACTTCCAGTTCCTTAAACGGCCCTTTTATCGGTACAGTTAGCTTTGTAAAACGGTCCTTTTCAAGGTCTATGAGATCAAGGTCATATTTGCGGGCAAGACCTGTGTATCCGCAGATCTCCAGGGCCAGGGTCGCGCTCTGTCCCCCTCCGCTGCCGTCCCCCACAGTAATACGATGAATACCCCGTTCCTTCAGCTCGATTACGATCGCCTCAATAACCCGTGGATCAGTATCCACACCGACCCACTGGTGCCGGGATACAACCAGGTTTGGTTTAATCATCACCTTGTCATAAGGCCGGAGGGAGTCAAGCGCACCTGTCTCTTCCACAAGGTCCCGGACCATCTTCCGGGGCTGATTTCCGTATGTGAGTGTTACTGTTCCCATCCTGACATCCCCATAGAAGAAAGGTTGTCGCGTAAATGCCAGTGAAAAAGGTCAATAGAGCGGTCATGGCATTCTTTTAAATTATTATTAATCCGGAGACATTTTCACTTGATCCGCAGGCCACAATCAATATTATCCATATAATATTCTTTGACAAAGTTCAACTCGCGTTCATGGACTTGACGATACCATGTCTTGAGTATACCCTAGTAATTTATTCAGGGGTAACTCTAAATTGCTGCACCTAATCCGCAGGCCGTTTTTTTTTAAAAAAAGGGACTGACTCCAGTCACGGTGGATAACCTGGGACAGATATTTTGGGACCACCCCCAAAAGGGCCGGCTGAATACAATGTGGTGAGGGAGAAGGGCACATGAAAACAGGAGAAACAATATGCTTGCAAAGTTTGATTTATCCGGCAAGACCGCGATTGTTACGGGCGGCGCCGGCGGAATAGGACGTATACTGGCCCAGGGACTGGCAGAGTGCGGAGCGGATATCCTGGTGGCGGACCGTCAATTTGAAGGCTTTGAACAGGTGGCTGACAGGGTAAGGGAAACGGGACGCAGGATACAGACTGTTTCTGTTGATATTACCAATGAGGAATCTGTGGATGAGATGATTAAGCAGGCCATGGAGGAGTATTCCAGTATTGATATTCTGGTGAATGCTGCTGGAACTGTTTTTCGAGAGGCAACCGAAAGTCTGCCGGCGGATGAATGGCAGAAGGTAATGGATGTCAATGTCAGGGGAGTTTTCCTCACTTGCAGGGCTGCTGGAAGGGTAATGATCGAGAGGGGAGGCGGCAAGATTGTCAACATATCGTCGGTCAAAGGGAGGTATGGCGGCTCAAAGGGGGATGTCTCCTACTGTTCCAGCAAGGGTGCGGTGGATAATCTTACCAGGACACTTGCCTGTGAATGGGCCAAGAAGAATGTGTTTGTAAACGCCATAGCACCCGCAGTGGTTGAGACAGAGCTGACCCGGGCCATATTTGAGAATCCGGAGGACACAAAAAAGCTTCAGGACCGTATCCCCTTGGGAAGATGGGCAGTGGCAGATGATATTGTGGGTCCTGTTATTTTTCTCGCGTCAAGCGCGTCGGATTTTATAACAGGGCAGATTATATATGTGGACGGAGGTATGACAGCACAATCATAGGTTTAGGTTAATAGTAAAGATTTCGCCTGTGGGGTGAGCTGCTGGAAGCAGCCTGATTTCTGAATCTTCCGCCAGCCATCTACCTTGACCTTAAGCGCATTCGTTCATCATGCCCCTGGCTACTTCATTTTCCGGGTCAATTACGAGTATCTCTTTCAGGGGTTTTTCCGCCAACATGGGTTTATTAATTGTCATGTAGATCTTTGCTAATTGCAGCCTGATATCTATGCTGTTTTCATCCAATCGCAACGCCCTGTTCAGATATGTTGTCGCTTTATTCAGCGCGTTCAGGTTTTCATGGGCCTTTGCAAGGGTGAGCAGCAGATTTATCTTTTTGGGCAGTTCTAATACCAAGGGTTCCAGCAGTTTGACAATATATTCATCCATTCTATATTCCATACAGAAGTCTGCTATTTCATCGATCGCCTCAGGATTGTTTTCAGAAAATTCAAGGATTCGGTCAAATATCTCGATCGCCTTCCTGTCCTCATTCATCTTGACCAGGGTTTTTCCGAAGTTTATCCCGCGATCAATATGACGCGGGCTGATTTCCATCGCCTTATCCAGATAATAGGAGGCTTTTTCAATGTTTTTCTGGCTGATATATATTTCACCCAGATAATGGAACGCGATTACATCCAGTTTATTTGTGTCCGCAGCCTTCAACAGCCAGGCCTCCGCGTTTTTGAGGTCATTTTTTTTATAATAGTAATAACCCAGTTCACGTATGGGCTTGGTCACATCCGGATTTGCCTGTATGGCAAGATGGGCTTCCTTTATGGCCGAATCCAGATCTCCCATATCTTCAAACTCCCTTGCACGCTTGAGGTGATAGACAACAGGGGGAGGATTGTTGAAATTTTCAACAACGGTTGTTATTTTTTCCTGCAGAACCTCTGTGGTGATCGGTTTTAAGATATAGGCATCAACCTCTGTCTCTCCCACCTCTGCCACAAAGTCGCTCTTTGCCTCCGCCGTAACCATAATAACAGGGATGTCCCTCAGTTCCCTGTTGCTTCGTATCTCGCTCAGGACCTCGCTTCCAGTCATCTCGGGCATGTTGTAGTCCATGAATATGATATCAACTGATGTTGTTTTAAGGGTAATCAGGGCATCTTTGCCAGTATGGGCGAAAAAAAATTCACTCCCATAGCCAAGATTTTTTAACATTCTGTGGATAAACTTGGTCATGGAGGGCATGTCATCCACGATAAGAACTTTCATCTCTTTTTTATTTATCATCTTTAACTTTCCTTATAGGAGATCTATCGTCAAATTTTATTGTGTTAACTGTGATAATGAAAAACAGTTTATCTTTAATGATTCAAGCTGGTTACGTATTGTTCAAGCCTGTAAAATTCCTGTTTAAGGTTTTCAAAAACCATTGGGCCCTGGGCAAGAGATCCGGACCTGCACATCCGTTCCAGTTCATGGGCTATTCCTGACAGCGGCTCAGCGCATATGTTCGCGGCTCCTCCCTTGATGGAATGTAATTCCCTCCTCACTGCTTCCGCATCCCCTTCTGGCAGGGCGTTGCCTATTGCCTTGATTTGTCGCCTGATATCATAAAAAAGGTCTCCGAGCATTTCGAACAGGAAGTCTCTGTCTCCCTGAAATTCATTTAATAACTTCTGGAAGTTCATGGGGGTCTCATCTTGTGATATGGGTAAAGGTACCGGGACTGCCTCTTTATTTTGTTTTTGTGTTGAAGGAATCACGTCCTCTGAATCCGGGCCGGATGCGGGCAGAAGACTCTGAGTTGTTCCCATCCATCTGGCAGTAATTTCCAGGAGATTTTTGCGCCTCAAAGGCTTGGTAATATAATCATCCATTCCCGCCTCCAGACAAGTCTCCTTATAGCCTTCCATTGCATGGGCGGTCATGGCAATAACAGGGGCGCGGAATGCGGTCTCCCTGTTTTTGCTCTCCAGTTCACGTATTTTTTTGGTTGCTTCAAATCCTTCCATTACCGGCATCTGTATATCCATGAAAACAAGGTCATATTGCTTCTGCTGAAATGCTTCAACGGCCTGGAGGCCATTTTCCGCGAGATCCACCTGATATCCAGCTCCCTTGAGATGTCTCATGGCGATCTGTTGGTTGGCTAAATAGTCTTCTACTAAAAGTATATGAAAGATCTTTCTGTCTTCTTCGGCAATGGTATATCTGGTAATAAGCTGCTCCCCTGCAATCTCATCCTTATCGGCATTGTGGCGCAGAACCGTTGCGGCAGCCCTGAACAGGTCATCCGGATCAACCGGTTTGCTTAGATATCCCTGGATTCCAATCTCACTGCAGATTTTACTATCTCCTATCTTCCCCACGGACGTGAGCAGAATGATCGGGACCTGATTCAGCTCTTTCATTGATCGGATCTCATTTGCCAGGTTAAAACCGTTCATTTCAGGCATCTGGAAATCCGTTATGATCAGATCAAAGCGGTCTCCTGTCGCGATAGATTCTCTCAGAATTTCCAGGGCTTTTACTCCCTCATTTGCCTCCACAGGCCTGCATCCGTATGAAAGAAATTGCTCCATTACGGCCTTTCTATCTTTGGCAATGTCATCCACTATCAATATTTTTGAAGTGCCAAGGCAATACTCCTGGCTTTCCGGGCATTTTTTATCCTCTGTCTGTCGGGTAAAGACAGCCGTAACCCAAAAAGTAGTCCCTTCGCCCTCCTTGCTCTTCAGGCCGATTTCACCTCCCATAAGTTCGGCCAGTTGTCTCGAAATTGTGGTCCCAAGCCCCGTCCCTCCATACTCTCTGGTTGTGGAGGTGTCTGCCTGTGAGAATCTCTCGAGTATGACAGCCTGCCGATCCCTGGGTATGCCTATTCCTGTGTCGCGGACAGAAAAGCGGAGCCTGACATCATTGTCGGGTTCTTCGAGCATCTCCACCGTAAGGGCAATTTCTCCCTTGTGTGTAAATTTCAGCGCATTGCCCAAAAGATTGTTGATGATCTGTTTCAGCCTTCCCGGATCTCCGATCAGGCGTACAGGAACTTCGGGGGGAAGGACCAGGCTGAATTTGAGGCCCTTATGCCTGACTCTGAGATCGATATTGTTTGATATGTCATTTAACATAACTCCAAGATCAAAAGGATTTTCCTCAAGATCGAGCATGCCTGCCTCGATCTTTGAATAATCCAGGATATCATTTATTATGCGAAGCAGAGAGTTCGCCTCGGAAGAGACCATTCTTATGAGTTCCTGCTGACCTTTATCAAGGCTGGTATCCTCTATCAACTCAATCATGCCAATGATACCGTTCAGAGGTGTTCTGACCTCATGGCTCATATTTGCCAGGAAGTCGCTTTTTGCCATGTTGGATGCCTCTGCCTTGATCCTGGCCTGCTGCAGCTCCTCCACCCTTTTATGTTCAGAGATGTCAGTGAAGTTCACTACAATACCAGAGACATTTTTATCAATACCTTCAAACGGCGACGCATTAAGTATATATGGTACTGTTTTGTCACTACTGTATTCCTTTTTAATCTCGCACTCTACCCTCTCTTCACCATTCTGAAGCCTGTTCATGGGGCAGCCCTCTGTGTGGCATAAAGGAGTGGGAAAAATCTCATAACAAAGTTTTCCTATGGCTTTTCCCCGGCTCATTCCTGAAAGGGCCAGGAGTCTCTTATTTATCTTAAGGACATTGAAATTACTGTCAATTACCATCATGCCGTCAGGTGACGCATTAAATATTATGTCCAGATTTTTTGCCGCGTCATTGTCCTCTGCCACAAGTATGTTCATGATCTGACCTGTTCCATTGATTGAATGATTGATACTTCCGAATCGTATTTTATAGAAGCAGAATTCGTGCCAAAACAGGCCGAGAAGAGATTTTTGGGAGGATTTATCATATAAGGCCTGTTTTATTCTTGATCGCGCGGTACCCACCCAATATGGTTTGCCGGATCTTCAAGGAGAGGACCAGCGTTCATGAGGGAGAAGGAAAGGGGGGCCTTCCTTGTAATTGCAGGTTGGGCCTGAGTCTTAAAGGGTGGGAGGAAAATTCAGCTTCGCATTTCACGATGTTTTGAATCTCTCTATTCCGCAATGCAGCACAAAGTCTGCAATGAGTGCTTTGTATGTTGGTCAGAAATTGTGATGTGTCATTTTTTTGACCTTATTATGGAACGTCTTTTTTGAATCAAGAGGATTGGTTCTCTTCGTTATGTCTTACAACAAGGTGAGATTTAAAAAGTACGCCAAGACTTGTATAATCTGTGTCCTGGATTTTCATACTCATGCCCGTGGACATGGAGATAGTTCCTGAGGCGTTCCAGATGATTCTTACATCATCCTCTCGTTCAAGATAGGCTTTAGTGTGAAGTATATACAGGATGTCCTGGACGGCCTTGTCAGATATTTTCGCGTATTTGATTGAGGATTGTTTCGAAGGCAGTGGAGGCGGCAGGTCTTCCTTTTTATTTTCGTCATACCCGCCATCAAGTCCTGCTTCTCCCAAGAGAGCATCAATATCGTCCTGGGCAAGGAGCTGTTCATCGCCGTCTGTCATTAAAATCTCCAGTTACATAATTCTTTTAAAAAGATACTCCGAACAGTACTGTCTGTGAAAAAAAGAATCTTCCATGCTTTGTATCGGCAATTGCATCGATTTTATTAATTTTTTTGAATTTAATAAGTTTTTCCGGATTGTTAACAAGTCTGCTTATCTTGATCAGCCGGTGGGGGGAGTAGTCAGAAGCGGCGGCAGGGACAGGAGTAAATATAAGTGTGGTCATATTATCGGCCCTGTCATGGAGGAGTTTTTCACAGGAGATTTTACTTTTTGTAGACAGGACAGATAAGAGTGGAACAACTCTTGACATTCATATCTGTTTTCACATATTATGCGCCAAAATCAGGTTGACAGGGGGATGCCGCCATATCCTGTTTGCCTGAGATTCTGTTCCGCAAGTTACAGATATTATCTTTATTGTGCCCCCATAGCTCAGGTGGATAGAGCTCCAGATTCCTAATCTGGGTGCCGCATGTTCGAGTCATGCTGGGGGCACCAAGTAAATTCAAGGGATTAGCCTGCTTTAGGTTAGCCCATTTTTATTTGGCACCCTGTTCTGCTACCATTTTGCTGCCATCTTTCCCCAAACAAGCATCATCCGCTGGTCTATTTTATATAACCAAGGCTGCGTAACTGATCCTGTATTGCTTTATCAGGATGAGAAGATAGAGGTATTGATTTAAACTCCTTTCGTTGATTAACAAGGGCATTAAATTCATGCAGGTTTGTTGCTTCTGACGACAGGTCATTAAGCTGAAACGGATCCTTAGCCATGTTATATAGTTCATCATGGTGAAAATTTTGGTTATACCAGTAATTGTTCCAAATAACAGCGGCTGACAGCCATCCGTTTCCACTATTATCTACATTCAACCTCCTACCGTTTTTCCACATATGAAAAAATTCCATCGCGTATAATGGTCTCAAATCAGAATCATCCTCTTCAGTAATAACATACTTCAGAGATTGTCCATCTATGTTTTGAGGAACTTGAATACCGGTCAGATCAAGTACAGTGGGAAGTATGTCCACCAGAGACACAGGAGTATAAAGCCTGGCAGGCTCAATGCCAGGGCCGCTTATCATAAAGGGAATTTTTATAAGGTCCTCGTGAAGCCTGCCTCCATGATGAATTCGATCTATATCCGGTTGGAATCCTTCCCCATGATCAGACAAAAAGATTATCAATGTTGAATCCCATAAATCTTTGTCTATTAAGGTTTCAAATAATTTTCCTAGCCCCTGATCCATTCGAAGCACTTCTGTCTGATAAAGCTTCTTTAAAAAATCCCATTCAGAATCAGAGCATTTCTTTATACCGAGAAGGCATTCGAGACAATATTCACTACTTATATCCTGAACCGGGTTTGAATTATTAACCGTCCATTGATACTGCATAAAATAATCGTGCACAATATATGTATGAAGAAACAAAAAGAAATTCCCATCAGCTTCATTCCATGATTTTATAAAGCTGGCACCTCTGTCAAAAAGATTTGCTCCGCTCTGCAAATTTTTTTCTCCATTCCTTGGAATCTTTGACAAATCAGCCTTCGACAGAGTATCAGCCCAGTCATCATAAATATAAAATCCGCGATTAAAGCCAAATGATGATGAAACATACCCCTTGTCAGTAAATCCAACAGTAAAATAATTTTGATTTCTCAAAATTTCAGCAAGATTTGGCAATGAACCGGAAATCCTTTGTTCAGGCCGATTTCCACCATGCCGATCAGGATAACAGCCTGTAAAGATTGATCCATGAGCAGGAAGTGTCCATGAAGCTGTGGAATAGGCGTTTTCAAAAACAGATGCGTAATCTGCCAGCGCACCTAATACCGGCAATTCAGGGGCTTCATGATTATAAGCATCTAAGGCAGATCGGTTAAGAGCATCAATTGATATTAATACAATATTGCAGCGTTGGGATGGTTCAAAGATATATTTTAAAATCAATGCTGATGCAATTAAGATTGTCCCTGAGATTAAAATGAGCTTAATCCTATAGCTTGCGGAGCTTAAACTGTGCATGATATTATCCAGGTGAAAGGTATCTTCTTTTTAGGAATAAAATATAAAGGGGTGAAAATTGCTTGTCAAGACGGAATTCAGTCCATCATATTGCAGTCATCATTAATCGATGGGAATAACATGAGAGGTTATTTGAGGCTTTTGGAGTAATACACTGTTTTTATGACATTAACATAATTGAATTACAGGATAATTTGTTGCAAGAATGGTACTTTTTATTATAATCAAAAAAAGAAAAGGTAATATCAGGGTATTTTTACCGGTGTTAATATAAGTCAGATAAGAATAAAGGAGCATGGAAATGAAAAAAAATAGTATGTTTTTTGCCGGTTTTGTTTTTTTCGCCTTCATAATATTAAATACGTCATTGCTTTTTTCCGCGGAGAATGATGGTTCACCCAAAGGAAAGAAAGGGCGTTCCGGAATTCCAGCCAGCGCAATGGACAGCCCTATCTACAAGTATGACGCAAATCATGATGGGAGAATATCAAAAGATGAGCTGGATACTCATTTTGATATCCTTGACGGCAATGGGGATAGCTATCTTTATAAGGACGAAATGCCTTTGCCCACAAAGGATGATGAGATGAAAAAGGAGGACAGAGGGCCCCTGCATCGTCTCAGCGCTGGTTTTATAAGCAGATATGACCGGGATAAAGATAAAAAGGTGTCCAAGGATGAATACACAGGATATTTTATTGAAAAGGATCTTAATGGCGACGGGTATCTGGTGGAAAGTGAGATGAGGTAGTTGAAATTCAGGCTATAAAAAAGATGACCGGAGCGAGGCGAACCAGGTTTAGTTTTATGAGGCCCTCCAAGAAGAAACCTCCTGTCAGACAGATAAAATCAGAAAATCAATCTGCCTGACAAAGAGGTTTCAAGAGTTTGATCACAACAATGTTTAACGCTAAAGGCGTTTATAAAGATTTGGCAAGAGACAGGAGTGTCAGGAGAATACCTGCTCATCCTGCCTCTGTTTAAAAAAAGCTGAACTCCTACTTCTTTCCTCCCTTTTTTCCGCCTTTATTTTTTCCTCCTCCACCTCTGCGCCTTCCTTGAAACATTGAAGGATTCTTTTCCGCGATCTCAGTAATTTTTCCCTTGGGGACCAGGTTTTTCCCTTTGAACCCGGGATAATCAGGGCCATAGCGCATTGCCCTGAATGAGCCGTGAACGTTATAATCAGCATCTGTTATTATTTTTTTGACCCCGGAATTGGTAATCGGATTGATATACTCCCACACAATTTCACCCTCTGGGGTTATCTCAATGATATGACCCTCTGCCTGTCCGCAGCCGAGTGTGTTTCCATTCGGAAGCCGCATGGTCCCTGAACCATGGTTGCTGAAAAAGCCCGATGTGCCTGCAGGCCTCCAGCTCCATACGATCTGTTTGGAGAGGTTTCTGTCATGTTGATGGGTAAGTTTATAATCCGACCTTGGCCTGTTATATCCCGCATCAGGCGGGTTCACATATTGGCCGGTATTTCTCCCGTTTGCGTCAAGAAAGGGATTTATCTCAATTATTTCAGACTGCACAGATGACTGGTAAACCTGGTCGGCATTATTAAGGATAAGAAAATTACCCGCTCCCGGATTCCCTGGTTTAATCCATTGAATATCATGGCACGCGCCAATTTGCCTTGTGCCGGTACTTATGGCAAGCCAGTCTTCGTTGAAATAAGGCTTTTCACCCTGGTCGTATTTGGCAGGGTCGCCCCATCGATAAAGGAAATCACCAGCATCACTGGCAGCAAGTTCAATGCTTTTTTTAGGGTCGCCAGGAACAAATGTCGCGCCGTGATCAATTACATAAAATTCACCATGGACAGAATTTATAACAACCTGATCAAGCTCCGGATTATAATCAATCGAGTTGCAGTGCATCCAGTCTCGGTCCAACTGGTAGCCCCAGTTTATGTCCAGCTTGCCAGGATAATCTGCTAATGTCTTTCCTCTTCCAACGTAGTTGTTTTTGCTCGGGAACTTGTCCTGAACGAGATGGTCAAAGAACCACCATTCCCAGACAATATTGCCGTTCATGTCCACCTCAACCATCGCATCCATCTGGCAACCTTCAAAGCGTCCTCCTTTGCCCTTGTTGGCATTTTTTGGATCAGCTCCTGCAGCGATTGCCTGTTCATGGGTTAAATCCTTGTTCATGATCATGATATAGGTTGGAGTACTATGCTTTGGATTATAGGCCTTTACCGAGTCGTGGTGAGGATGGTAGTTTTCCCGTTTTTCATCCCACCTCCATACAACATTTCCATCCCAGTCATATTCCGTTGTTCTGGCAGCAACATTACCGTTTTCCAGAATATACCCGAGTCCGGGCCATTTATTGATAAAATTGCCTTCCATATCAATGAGGACACCGGTTCCAAACATTGTGTAACCTTCATAGGCTTTTGTTTTATCCCAGTAGATAACCTCTGAAGGCCCCCTGAAGGCCTCATATGCCTGTAAAGATGTTGTACATAGAAAAAGAAAAAAACAGATTGACGCAGTAAGAACTAACCTTTTCATTTCACTCCTCCTCCTAATAAAAAAATTAATTGACCCGCAGAAGAAATAGGAATTAACGCTTGGCCTGTTATTGCCCCCTTAATTCCTCTCCTCTGCACATTGAAAGGATACTGCACTGAATTAGAAGCGCCATTGATCCTTTCTACTCCATTTTTATGATACAAAACTCATGCGAAAAAAAGTTGTTTCCAGCAGTAAAAGGTCTTTTCCGAATTGGAAACCCCTTAGTGTCTGTTTGAGTTTATATATCTACACTTTAATATTAAAACACATCATTTGAGTTTTCTTGTGCAGAACAGCTATGAATGCACAATTAGCTCAGAATGATAAAATAATGTTGATTAAGGAATAATTTTGTGATTTAACTAGTTTCCATCTAGAAATGGCCCTTTTCCGCAATTTCGGCGTCAATCTGCGGAATTAATTGTGCGGCGTACCTTCGTACGCCTCCGCATAATTCCTTGATTGCTTTGACTTTGCGAAAAATTCCTCATTTCTGAATTGGAAACCACCTAGTGCCTTCAATTCATTTATGGATGGGCACTAACTAAATTTATGTTAAAGGGTTTGCTTTTGGAAGTGATCTTTAAGGAAAAACAGGTTACTATTAATAATATGGCTTAAATTAAGAAAATGCTATTTGATCAATGTTATTCCAATGCGACCCTGTTATATTTATTGCATAATCTTTTCAGAAGTCAAAGCATTTTTTCCCAAACCTGGAACCCTGAACCAGTCAACAAGCTTTTAATCAAAAAGAAATGGGTTCTCAGGGAAAAATAATTTCTTATTTTTTTGTTGCAAAAATGACCAAAAGATAATATTTTGTAGAGCTTGTAGATAATAACATGAAAAAACAGGAGGAGTTTGAAGATTATATATTGTATTTTAAACACACCATAAATAAAAGGAGGTTAGTAATGAGAAAGTTTAATCTGTTTGTCCTTATTTTTTTAATCAGCCTGGGTCTGGCACAAGGTGCTAGTGCAGGGGGGCGTATTATTGAAAAAGATTCGAGTGCCAAGGGGAACTTAATTGTAGATCCTTCAAAGCCGACCCATGTAGAAAAACTTGGTCTGATAACACACGATCCTTCAAAGGCATATCAGGGATATACGCTTTTTGCTCCCAAACATTATTTAACCACCTATCTTATGGACATGAACGGGGGCATTATTAACACCTGGTGGAGTAAGTACGAGCCCGGCCAGTCTGTATATCTGCTTGAAAACGGAAATCTTATGCACTTATGCCATACAACTCCCCATGGTGATTTTATCGGCGGCGGAGAGGGAGGCAGGGTTGAGGAGTATAACTGGGAAGGTGACATGGTCTGGTCCATGTGGTTCTCAGATGAGACCAAGCTCATGCACCATGATTATGAGCCTCTCCCTAATGGAAATTTTCTTGCCATGGTGGTTGAGAAAAAAACACATCAGCAATGTATTGATGCGGGAATGCCAGCCCAGCTTTTTCAAAATGCACGCAGTAGATTTATGTATCCAGAGTATATTGTTGAAATCGAAAGGTTCGGCTCCCAGGGTTTTGAAGTTAAGTGGGAATGGCACATATGGGACCATCTTGTCCAGGACTTTGACTCTACAAAAGATAACTATGGAGTAGTTGCCGATCATCCTGAGCTGCTTTCTGTATATCAGGAAGGCACAAGATTCAGGGTCGGTTTCTGGAACCATGGAAACTCTATCGATTATAACACGAAATTTGACCAGATTTGCCTTGATGCCCGCGGCCAGAACGAGTTCTGGATACTTGATCATTCTACTACAACAGAAGAGGCAAAAGGCCATACCGGTGGAAAATATGGAAAAGGCGGAGATATTCTCTACAGATGGGGGAATGCC
>JAFDJA010000312.1 GCA_019307745.1 Deltaproteobacteria bacterium
TAACGGTGCCGGGGATCTTAGTGCGGCTGCTTTAGGATCCGGTGCAATTGAAGACGGAGAATTTCACATCTGTATCGGTACCAGCGGATGGGTTGCAAGTCATGTCTGTAAACGGAAAATTGATATACCCCATTATACTGGATGCATAGGCAGTTCATATCCCCAGAAATACTACCTTGCCATGGCACATCAGGAGACTGCTGGTGTCTGCCTGGAGTGGTTGAAAAACAATGTACTATACCACCAGGAGCAATTAAAAAAGGAAAGCAAAGTTGAAGAGATATATGAGATCCTTGACCAACTGGCTGAAGAGGCAGGCCCTGGAGCAGAAGGCCTGATGTTTACACCATGGATGTTCGGTGAACGCTGTCCCCTTGATGATGAGCATGTCAGAGCTGGCCTCTTTAATGTCAGTCTGAACCACTCCAGAGAACATCTCATACGAGCTGTTTTTGAAGGTGTTGCTTTTAACACACGATGGGCCATGGAAGTCCTGGAAAAACTATATTCCAAAGTTGAAAAACTTAATATTATCGGAGGCGGTGCAAAAAGTGACATCTGGTGCCAAATCATAGCCGATATTACCAACCGGGACATTCACCGTGTAGCAACCCCGCAACAGGCCGGAGCAAAAGGAGTGGCTTTGCTGGCCAGCATGACGCTGGGATATATAGATTCATTTCCCGATATAAAAAAATATATCAAAATTGACCATATCTTCTATCCCAATCCAGATAACAGGCAGCTCTACGATCGTCTTTTCAAAGAGTTTAAAAATATCTACAAACAGAATAAAAAATGGTATAAACGCATGAATAAGAATCGATCATGAATGATCAAAATAGCCACATAGCAAACTTGAAAGAATTTTGCGCACCTGGTGCCACTTTTCAGGAAGAGATGATGGACCTGTCCGATCAGGTTTCCCTGAAGGTAATTACATTCTCCCCACCAACCGGTTTTAACAATCCTCCTGTCGTATTTGTCGCTGGATTGATATCGTTGATCATGGGATGGAAAAAAGTTCTCCTTGAGATCACCAAAGACTTTAAGGTGTATTACATTGAAACCCGGGAGAAGATATCCTCACAAACCAAAGGAAAACTCAAGTACAGTGCAGAAACCATTGGCCAGGATATCATTACAATCATATCACTTCTTGGTCTAAAAGACAGGAATTATATACTTCTTGGAAGCTCTCTTGGAGCCACGGCAATTCTGGATTGCTGCAAGCGTTTAAAAAAGGATCCATTATGCCTTGTTCTTATAGGTCCCAATGCGGTTTTTCGAGTGCCTTGATTCTGGAGGGGCGTTGTAACCCTCTTCTATCCTGGGTTTTATATTATTATCAAACCGGTGGTTAAATGGTATTTGAGAACCTTCCGAATGGACATTGAAAGCGACATGGCACAGTACCAAAAATACTGTGCTGCACTGGATACAGCAGATCCCTGGAAACTGAAAAAAGCGGCAATGGCCCTGTGGCACTATGAGGTGTGGAATTACCTGGATACCATTAAACATCCAACACTCATCGTTGGTGCTTCAAAAGATAAGCTGCACGAACCCGAGAATCTCAGGCGCATGGTCTCAATGATGAAACGAGCCTCCTATCTTGACCTGGAAACCAATCAACTCACTCATAGTAAAGGTATGGTCAGAGAATTAAGGAAATATATCAAGAAATTGGGTTGGCCGGAGCATTAACAGGTCATCCGAATTACCGTTGTGAAAATGATCTCTTACTGCAACTCTTCATTTACATTTTCGTGCTTGTCTTTTGTGACATTGCCTGTCTCGGCTGACATATTTTTAAGAGTGCCTTCTTGAGTAAGAGTGTTTGGATTTTATTTCAAAGATACCATCCCCCAGAGCAATAGAACAACCAATCCCACGAGGACCCAGCTGCCCCCAAAGCCAATATAATCCGTCCTGTTAGGCTTATGGATCTCCCACTGCGACCCTGGCCATATCTTATGGTTTTCAAACTTTTCCGGGTGTGCATAAGCATATTCTAATGCCTTTTTTTCTTCTTCAGGAGTCTTCTTGATGGACGTATGCAACCTGGCAAAAAACCGGTCCAGTTCTTTCCTGGGTACAGGCCGGGTTATAAAAGAGAATAAAAATAG
>JAFDJA010000161.1 GCA_019307745.1 Deltaproteobacteria bacterium
GCCAGAGATTATCTGGTACCCAGCCGTGTACATCAGGGGAAATTTTATGCCCTCCCCCAGTCCCCACAACTCTTTAAACAGCTACTCATGATAAGCGGAATGGACCGCTATTTTCAAATAGCAAGGTGCTTTCGAGACGAAGATCTTCGACCAAATCGCCAGCCAGAGTTTACTCAACTGGATCTTGAGGCATCTTTTATTGACGAAGACTTCATTTATGAAATGATTGAAGAGCTCACTGTAAGGATGTTCGCTATAGGAGGGATTGAACTTCCCAGGCCGTTTCCCAGAATGACATATCACGAGGCCATGGACAGATACGGTTCAGACCGACCCGATCTGCGTTTTGGAATGGCCTTTAAAGAAGTATCTGATATTGTCAAAGATACAGGCTATTATATATTCCGGCAAATCATCGGCAATGGGGGATTAATCAAAGGATTCTGCGTAAAGGGACAGGCAGAGGCCTTAAGCAAAAACATATTGCAGAATGAATATGCAATGAAAATCGTACCAGCTTTCGGCGCAAAAGGTATGACATGGATGAAGATTGTTGACAACAAGCTGCAATCGAATATTGTTCAATTCTTCACCCAGAAGGAGCAGGAGAGCCTGATTAAATATTTTAAAGCGGAAGATGGCGATGTGCTTATGATGATAGCTGACACGGATCATAAACTCGTCAATGAGGTACTTAACAGGCTCCGCCTCCATGTGGCTGGCAGGCTGAATCTCATACCTGAAGAGAGGTTCTATCCCCTTTGGGTCACTGATTTTCCCTTGTTTGAAATAAAGGATGACAGGCTCAGCTCACAGCACCATCCGTTCACAATGCCTGATAAGACTGATTTTGACTCCACAAACATGGATGAAATGCTTAAAATAAATTCCCGCGCATATGATCTAGTGGTAAACGGAGAAGAACTTGGAGGAGGGAGTATCCGTATCCATAAGACGGATATCCAGAAGAAGATCTTCCAGGCCCTAGGCCTCAGTAAAGAGGAGGCAGAGGCCAAGTTCGGGTTTTTTCTGAAAGCGCTGGAGTTCGGTGCCCCACCTCATGCAGGTCTTGCCCTGGGTATAGACAGGGTGGTCTCCATGATTCTCCGGACATCCTCTATTAGAGATGTTATAGCCTTTCCTAAAAACCGACGCGCGTTCTGCCCGCTTACAAAGGCCCCTTCTTTTGCTGACCATGCGCAACTCGAAGAATTGTGTATAACAGGCTCTGAAACAACTTTTTTCTCAGAAGGTACTGTAGATACGGACCTCAAAATTTCACCAAGGGCAGCCAAAAAGGCTGAAATGATTTCCAGAGATGAGGTCAATCATGTGGCAAAGCTTGCCCGCCTCAGGCTCACAGACACTGAAATAGACATGTTTCAGAAAGACCTCAACTCTATTCTAGAATATGTTGAAGAATTGGGGGAACTTAATACAGATGATATATCGCCCATGAGCCACGTGCTTGATGTCAAAAATGTATGGAGAGAAGATACACAGACAGAGAACAAAGAGACTGAACCTCTGATTGCGAATGCTCCAATGAGAGAAAAGGCATATTTCAAGGTACCCAAGATACTGGAAGGTTGAACAAAAAGATGGAACTATGCGACAGAAATGCATCTGAACTGGCAGGGCTTCTTAGAAAAGGTGAAATCAATTCCAGAGAGATAACAGAATCTGTCCTGAAAAGGATCGATGAGAAGGAAAAGGATATTAACTCCTTTGTCACTACTACCCCTGAAATGGCACTAGCGCAAGCGGAAATGGCGGACAAAATATTTAGGAAACGAGGAGAGGTATCACCTCTTACAGGTATCCCCATCGCAATTAAGGACATATTATGTACCCAGGGTATAAAAACCACCTGTGGTTCCAATATACTGAGCAATTTCATACCTACATATAATGCCACCGCAATTGAAAAGATCCTGGAGCAAGGGGCTGTAATTATCGGTAAGACCAACATGGATGAATTCGGGATGGGCTCTTCTACAGAAAACAGCATTATCGGTCCGACACACAACCCGGTAAATACAGAACTTGTATCCGGAGGATCAAGCGGAGGTTCCGCCGCAGCTGTTGCCTCAGGAGAGTGTGTACTCGCGCTGGGTACGGACACAGGGGGATCTATCCGACAGCCTTCTTCCTTCTGTGGTACTGCTGGAATGAAACCCACATATGGAAGGGTCTCAAGATATGGACTGATCTCCTATGCCTCATCACTGGATCAGATAGGGCCCATAGCCAGATCAGTAGAGGACTGCGCAATGTTGCTGAACTGCATATGCGGTCATGACCGTTTGGACAGTACTTCCGCGGATGTTGAAAAACCGGATTTTCTTCAGTCTCTGGACAAGGACCTCAAAGGAGTAAAGATCGGACTGCCCAAAGAATACTTCATTGAAGGGCTTGACCCGGCAATAAAAAATAATGTCATGAATGCGGTAGGAAAATTAGAAGAGGCTGGAGCTGATATAATAGAGGTCTCTCTTCCCCACACAAAATACGCCGTAAGCACCTATTACCTCATTGCCACTGCGGAGGCCAGCAGCAACCTGGCCAGATATGACGGAGTTCGGTACGGTTTCCGATCCGATGAAGAAATATCAGATTCATTAATGATGTATGAGGATACCAGGAGTAAAGGATTCGGAAGAGAAGTAAAAAGAAGGATTATGCTAGGTACATATGTGCTTTCAGCAGGTTATTATGACGCATATTACCTGAAGGCCCAGAAGGTGCGCAATCTGATCAGGCAGGACTTTGACAATGCCTTTAAAAGTGTGGACTGTATGATCACACCGTCATCACCTTGTCTCCCTTTTAAACTGGGGGAAAAAATGAATAACCCCCTACAGATGTATCTAGTGGATATATATACTGTATCGCTGAACCTGTCAGGCCTTCCCGGCATGAGTATAAATTGCGGCACAGTCAATAGCCTTCCAGTAGGTATGCAGATCATTGGAAAGCCCTTTGATGAAGAGATGATTCTCACCGTAGCACATGCCTGGGAAAAAATGAGGAGTGGATAATTCAGATGGATTACGATGTAATTATATGCTTTGAAACACATGTGGAACTGAGCACAAACACAAAGCTCTTCTGTGGTTGCGCTGTCAAGTATGACGCGGAACCTAACAGTGCTATATGTCCTGTGTGCACGGGGCAACCCGGAGCACTCCCGGTGCTGAATAAAAAGGCGGTGGAATACACCATTCGTACGGGAGTAGCGCTGAATTGTGAAATCAATGAACAGTCCAGGTTTGCCCGTAAAAATTATTTTTACCCTGACCTGCCCAAGGGATATCAGATATCCCAATATGAGCTCCCATTCGGCGAAAACGGATATCTGGAGATAACCGGTGACGCCGGCCAGCCTTATAAAATTGGCATAAAAAGAATCCATTTGGAGGAGGATGCGGGCAAACTGATTCATTCGTCAGATGCGTTTGAATCTGCTGAACACAGTCTTGTTGATTACAATCGTTCCAGTATCCCGCTCCTTGAGATCGTCGCGGACCATGAGAACAATCCTTTACGATCCATAAAGGAAGCAAAAAGATATCTGGAAAAACTCCACCAGACCCTGAAGTATATAAAAATCAGTGACTGTATGTTGGAAAAAGGGCAATTCCGATGTGATGTCAATATATCAATACATCCAAAGGGCAGTCATATATTAGGAAATCGTTCAGAAATAAAGAACATGTCCTCCTTTAGGTTCATTATGGATGCCCTGGAATATGAGATAAAAAGACAGACAGAGATTATTGAAAAAGGCGGACAAGTCGAACAAGAGACCCGCCTATTCAATGAACAGACAAAAGTTACCATGCCCATGAGGAGCAAAGAAAACGCGCCTGACTACAGGTATTTACCAGATCCTGATCTGATAGAGGTTGATATAGATCAGGAGTTTATTCGACAAATCAGAAAAAATATGCCTGAATTACCTGATCAGAAACTGAATCGAATTATCGAAGAATTCGGCATACGCAAAAGTGACGCTCTTATTCTGACCAAAGACAGAAATGTATCTGAATTCTTTGGAGCCTGCGCACCTTTGTGTTCAGACCGAAAAAAACTTGGCAACTGGATTATAAAGGAGCTTTTCAAGCTACTAAATGATGCGTCTATACCAATTCAGGAATGCAAGGTATCTGCTGAGGATTTTTCCAGATTAATTAATCTTATTTCTCAAAAAACAATTACTGAAAAGATCGCACAACTCGTACTTGAAGATATGTTTGATACAGGTGATAATCCTGACGCTATTATAAAGAAAAAAGGACTGAAGCCTATTGATGATACAGAAATCCTCTCAAAAATACTGGATGAGGTGATAGAAAAAAATCCAGAGGCCCTAAAGCAGATAAAAGCGGGAGCGAGCAAACCAGTTGATTTTTTAATGGGACAGGTAATGAGGCGGTCAAAGGGTAAGGCAGATCCCCAAAAGATTCGATCAATTATCCTGGCTATGACAGATAATTGTTGAATTTAATAAAAAAAACAGGCAAAACTTATCCTCACATTATATTCGGCAAAATTATTCAGGCTGTTTAACAGCTGATAAAAAATTTTGTAACATCTCCCAATATCACAATATAACCCACATAAATGATCAAGACAATAGGATTACAGCACGGTAAAGGGAAGGAGACAATACCTTTCTCTTCACAACCACATAAACTCAGGCTAAAGTTGTGGGACTGAATCCCTGCAAAAGGGCTCTTTCCGGATGGAAACAACTTAAAACAACATTAATTTCAGGTGAGTCAATCTATTGCTGATCCGAAACGGATTTGATTGTAAATTCCTGACTGCCCAATAGATCACCATTTGAAATCAAGACATCCACCCGCCATTTTCCCTTCCAACTCTCAAGAATCTTTTTTGAACTCCACGTGCGCCAGGAATTTGCACCGACTTTCAAGGAAATTCTGGACATCTCTTCATCGCCGTAATACCAGACATGAATGACGGATGTTGCCTCAGGGGCTCCTTCGATCCATGTATAGCAGTATAATTCCCCTATATTATCAGGAAAAGAAATACTACTATTAATTGGATCCCTTTCTTCCACTGATTCACAAAATACCATCTCAGCAATTCGCATCCTGGCCGGTTCCTGGGCAAAACAAATTACAGATGAAAACATAAATAATAAGGCAAATACGACCATAGAAAGTTTCAATAACATAGCCACACCTCCAGATGATAAATAATGTTAATGTTTCATCCCTCCAACCAGCTAAAGTATACCAGAATTTCTTAACCTTTTTAATACTATTGATATTAATATCATAAATTAAATCTTAAACCAACTTAAAATAGACCTATAATCCTTAAATCAGATGATTTACAGGTTGAAATCAAGTATAATATTCTAAAATATATTCAAAAAACATCCCTCCCATGGATAGAGCAGTTCCTGTGTTCCCAACAGTTTAATTCAAAACACCTGGTTTGGTATTAAACCAGTTATCAAAATCTGTTGGATAAGTTTAAGTTTTATGGTAAATAATACAGGTATATATTATCCAAGACGATAGCAGATAGACTGTAAACATACAAACTCTACCCGTTACTGCTACGATATAAAATTCAGTTCAAACATATACAAATTCTATGCGCTCCCAGGTTTCAGAACATATCAATTGGCAGTCAAATTTTTTAAAAGGAGCCATCATGAAAACCTTCGGAATTATTATCTTCTCAATAGCAATAACCACAGAAATATTTTGCCTGGCATCTGATCAAGATCTTTACAAAGAAATATCCTTTTTAACAACTGACAAAGGAAATATAGTGGCAAACCTTTACGGTAAAGGGGACCATGCTGTTGTCTTGGCACACGGGGCTATATTCAACAAGGAGAGCTGGCATCACCTTGCGGTCATTTTATCTGAACATGATTTTATGGTAATGTCCATCGATTTCAGAGGGTATGGAAAATCAGTTGCAGGTTCAAAAAAAGATGCGTTAGATGAAGATGTGACAGGGGCTTTCAACTATCTAAAAAATAAGGGCGCAAAAAAGATCTCACTTATCGGGGGAAGCATGGGAGGAGGAGCTGTTGCTCAGGCAGCCACAATGGCCCAGAAAGGTAATCTCTACAGGGTAATCCTGCTTTCACCGGTACCTATTAGCAATCCTGAACAGATCAAGGCTGACAAGCTATTGTTTATCGCCAGCAAGGATGAGAGGATGATGCCAAGAATCCAGGAGCAGTACAACCGGGCTCCTCAACCCAAAACACTGGAACTCCTTGAGGGGAATGCTCATGCCCAGCACATCTTCAATACTGATAAGGCCCAGCGC
>JAFDJA010000313.1 GCA_019307745.1 Deltaproteobacteria bacterium
TACCGACAATTACAGTCCCTTCATCCTGATTCTTATATAACCGAGATTGCGGAAGAAAGAGAAGAGTTAAATACAATTGGCTCAGGCATTACTCCAGAATATGATGAATATTCCAAGGCAGCAGATTTTCTTGTAAGACATCTAAAAAAGGATCATCTTAATAAGATTGGGCAAATTACCCGGGCATTTCGGATAGAATATTATAGATTGGTAAAGAAAGTACTGAAAGAGCGCCGCCAGATTATTCCATGTTATTCGGGTTTTGCCTCTGCCCAAATAGCCCCTGATGGTGATGTTTGGTTGTGTTGTATAAGAGCCGAATCCATTGGGAACCTGAGGGATGTGAATTATGACTTTAAGAGAGTGTGGCTTTCGGAAAGGGCAAAGGAATTACGTCAGACTGTCAAGAATGGGGAATGTTATTGCCCACTTGCAAATGCCAGCTATACAAATATGCTTCATAATCTAGGAGCCTTATCCCGAGCGGGCTGGAATCTTATAAAGGCGAATTAGCATGAACAAAGAATACGTTCTTGTCACAGGAGCTACAGGATTTATTGGATCAAACTTAGTTCGGGCCCTTGTAAACGCTGGATATGGAGTAAGAGCTTTAACGCGTAATGGACATGTCAGCCAAAGATTAAAGGGAATGGATATTGAGATGTGTCAGGGAGATCTTGCCGAGAATGTTTCTCTTGAGGGCGTACTGGAAGACGTCAATTGTGTTTGTCATCTGGCGGGTGTTCTGGGTGGGACCACTTCCGACGAAGAGTATTATCATCAGCTTCATGTTCGAGGCACTGCAAATTTACTCGCCGCATGTGATAAATTTCAAATTGAAAAGTTTATTCATTGTAGCACTGCCGGTGTGTTAGGCCCAAACGGAAATGGTATTGCTGATGAAAATAGTCCCTATAGCCCTACCAATATATATGAGAAGACGAAGGCTGAAGGAGAAAAATTAGTAATTAAAAATGCCCGGGAAAAACTCTTGCCTACTATCATTTTAAGACCAGGGATGGTTTATGGGCCGGGGGACATGCATCATTTAGGATTATTCAGATCTATTAAAAAAAGGTATTTTTTTCTCATCAACTCGGGAAAAAGTTATCTTGATCCAGTCTTTATTGAAGACGTTGCGCAGGCTTTTATTAAAGCCTTGGAGACATCTGAAACCGCGGATCAGATATATATGATTGCGGGCCCTAATCCCATTACAGTAAAAGAGATGGCATCTGTGATTGCAAGGGCTTTGGATCTTCCCGATAATTTTATGAACATTCCGAGAGGAATAGCGATGTTGCTTGCAAGAATATTGACCGGTTTATCAAAATTTATTCCGTTCGATTCTCCGCTAACCCCCAGTCGTGTAAAATTTTTAACTGAAAGTAGGGCAAGTTCCATTAAGAAGGCTAGAGAACAACTTTCTTACAATCCCGTTGGGCTGGAAAAAGGGATAAGTGAAACCCTGAAATGGTATGAAAAAAATGGCTATATATAAAGAAAACGAAGCGGATATAGATTGCTCTGTGATCATCCCTTCTTATAATTCAGCACGTAGTATTAAGTCTTGCCTGGATTCAATAATCGGGCAGAAAACCGATTTAAACTACGAGGTTATTGTTGCAGACAGTTCAAATGACGAAACGCCGGAGATCATTCGCAACCAGTACCCTATGGTTAGTTTAATCCATTTTGCCCGCAAAACAGATCCGGGAACAGGCAGAAATGCGGCCATAAAACAAGCGAGGGGTGAGATTATATTGTGCACAGATTCTGACTGTATTCCTGCTCCTGACTGGCTGGAACAAATGGTTCAAACGCATCGACGAAAGAGTGGCTGTCGCATTGTTGGTGGGTCTGTTATTAATGGTAATCCTGAGTCTCTGTCCAGCATTGCCGGTTATTTGAACGAATTCGGTGAATATCTGCCCACTGCAAAAGCCCGGATGGTAAACAGTTTGCCGACATGTAACATCTCCTACCGACGTGATATTTTTGAGGAATATGGCGGGTATCACAGGCAGTATTACCCACAGGAGGAATACCATTTCCATTGGCGCTTACATAACGGTGGTGAAAAACTATATTTTTGCCCATGGATTCAGGTCCGGC
>JAFDJA010000162.1 GCA_019307745.1 Deltaproteobacteria bacterium
AACCCAAAAGCTTCCATGCCTGTAGAGAGTTGAAATAGACAGTTTCGCCTTTGGGATTAATACACTTCCTGCCCTTTAAGTTAAAAAAAATATCAACTTCCTGTCCTGCTTCAAAGCCATTCAATAAATCACACTTATCCTGTATCATTTCAAATTTCAGATACTCTGGATACTGAGGCTTTTCACTGTACTCTGCTATAAACTCTCTTTTCCTGAAAGTTTCCGAGACCTTAACCTCATCAAATTTTTCTAAAAGCTTTGCCCTGATTTCCATAAATTTTCCTCATTGTCTTTTGATGGTTGAAGGTTAAAAATTGACAATTTCCATCCCGGCGTTATTTTCACAATAAAGCCGGTATAGATACACTTTCTCTAGTGGCGTTACATATAAAAGATACCAGATAGTTCTCATAAAAATGCCGCGGCAATTGATGGCGCGGCTTTTTTAATAAAACCTTTCAGCATTAATAAATCATCGTCCGACTATCTAGTCCTCCATCAGCTTGGCCACGCCTACCACCTTTTCTCCCTTACCAAGATTAATAAGTTTGACGCCCTGAGTATTTCTACCTATCACAGAAATATCCTTGACCTCCATGCGTATAATTTTACCCTGGCCTGCGGACCGTTTCTCTCCGTAGTTTTTATAGTAAAGATCCCTTTGCCACCTCTTGACTGTCTGCGATACTCGTCTGTTCGGGTCCTCTTGCCAAAACCGTTTTCAGAGACGGTCAGAATGGTTGATCCTTCCTGAAGCGCTTCCATGCCAACTACTTCGTCGTCGCTCTCCATCCTTATTCCTATATTTCCGGCAGCAACGCGACCCATACTCCTTATATCTTGCTGCGTAAATCTTATGGATTTTCCTTGGCGGGTTGCGAGAAAGATATCTTCTTCTTCAGAAACCACTCTGACGGCAATAAGTTCATCGTCTTCGTTTATCTTAAGGGCAATGATACCTGTGGCTCGAGGATTACTGTATGCCATCATTTCTGTCTTTTTGACAAGGCCCTTCTTTGTGGCCATTACCACATGTGATTTCTCATCAAATTCACGCAAAGCAAGAGTTGTTGCTACTTTTTCTCCCCGCATGAGTTCAAGAAGGTTGACTATAGCTTTTCCTCTTGCTGCCCTTCCTGATTCAGGAACCTCATGTACTTTTTTCCAGTACACGCGGCCCTTGTTTGTAAAAAACAGTAAATAATCATGAGAAGAGGCAATAAACAGGTGTTCTATAAAATCCTCTTCTTTGGGTGTCGCTCCGGTAGCGCCCTTACCTCCCCTGCGTTGAGCCCTGTAGAGGCTTATCGGACTCCTCTTTATATAACCGGTGTGACTGATAGTAACGACCATATCCTCATCAGCTATCAAGTCTTCCAGGTCAATGTCTCCCTCCTCTTCAAGTATCTCTGTCCTGCGGTCATCGCCATGCTGGTCTCGGATCTCTGTTGTCTCTTCCCTTACTATATCTAAAACCTTTTCCGGGCTTTCTAAAATGACCTTATACTCTTGAATATTTTTACTCAGTGCCTGATACTCTTCCTCAATCTTTTCTCTCTCCAAACCTGTAAGCCTTTGTAACCTCATCTCTAGAATAGCCTGGGATTGAACATCAGACAGGCCAAAGTCTGATATCAATCTGGCTTTTGCCTCTTTTGCGTCAACCGAAGATCTAATGAGTGCGATAACATCATCAAGAAAATCCAGGGCTTTTCTAAGGCCTTCTAAAATATGGGCTCGCTCCTCTGCCTTCCTGAGATCAAAGATTGTTCTCCTGACAATAATCTCACGGCGATGAGATATAAACTGTTCCAAAATCTCTTTAAGATTAAGAATCTGTGGTTTACCTTTTACAATAGCAAGAAAAATTATTCCAAAGGAGATCTCCATCTGAGTGTACTTATAGAGGCGATTCAGTATAACAAGGGCATTTCCATCTCGTCTTACATCAATTACAATCCGCATTCCGTCCCTGTCTGACTCATCCCTGATGTCAGTTATGCCATCTATCTTCTTCTCCTTGACAAGGTCAGCAATTTTTTCCAGCAACTTTGTTTTATTAACCTGATAAGGAATCTCAGATATAATTACCCTTTCTCTGTTCTTTCCAACCTTTTCCACAAAGGCTCTTGCCCTGATCTTAAATATCCCCCTGCCTGTCTTGTAGGCCTCGCGAAAACCTTTTGTTCCCAGAATATATCCTGCCGTAGGAAGATCAGGACCAGTAATAACATCCATGAGTTCCTTAACAGCAATATCTGGTTTATCAATAACCTTTATTACGCCATTACATACTTCCTTGAGACTGTGTGGAGGTATGTTGGTTGCCATTCCCACCGCAATACCGGATGAACCGTTTACCAAAAGATTGGGTATTGTAGTTGGGAGAACAGAAGGCTCCTGAAGAGAATCATCATAATTTGGAAGAAAATCTACTGTCTCTTTTTCTAAATCAGAGAGAAAGTATTGGGCAAGGCGGGTCATCCTGACTTCTGTATAACGCATTGCTGCGGCAGAATCACCGTCAACAGAACCGAAATTTCCTTGTCCGTCAACAAGGGGATATCTCATTGAGAAATCCTGTGCCATACGGACTATTGTATCGTAAACAGCAGAATCACCATGAGGATGATATTTTCCAATAACATCGCCTACCACCCTGGCCGATTTCTTATAAGCCCTGTTGTAGTAGTTTTTCAGGTCATGCATGCCAAAAAGTATGCGTCTGTGAACAGGTTTAAGGCCATCCCTTATGTCTGGCAGTGCCCTGCCTACAATAACGCTCATAGAATATTCGAGATAAGACTTCTTCATCTCTTCTTCAATTGTGACTGAAGTCAAATTAACATTTGAAACCATTTGTTTCTCCAAAAACAAATTATTGCTTTTATAAAAATCAATACCGACGAGATTTTTTTATTTATATTTACTCCATCTAATCAATATTGTCTGTATAAACCCTCTTATTATAAAAATTTAAGGGTAACGAAATTGTAATGCTTTTTTGAACTAGATATCCAGTTCCTTTACTTCCAACGCATTACTCTGGATAAAGGCCCTTCTGGGCTCTACTTTGTCTCCCATAAGTACGGTAAACAGATTATCTGCGTCAACAACATCATCTATCTGAACCTGAAGCAGTCTCCTTTTTTGAGGATCCATAGTTGTATCCCACAGTTGGCCGGGATTCATCTCACCAAGACCCTTATATCTCTGAATAGTAAGACCTTTTTTTGCCCTTTCCATTATCTCTGAAAGCAGTTCTTGTGGGTCATTGAATTTTTTTACTATTCCACTCTCCCCGGAGATGGAAAACGAAGAGTTTTTTAACGCATTGATTTTATGGTGGCTTTCTATAAGCTGTTTTACTTCTAAAGAGGCGAGAAATTCCCAGTCAATAAAAGATGTCATACCTCCATTCTGTCTTTCCGTAATCAAAAACTCATATTCTCCATCGTCCTTATCCACCATAACATTCTCTATACTAAATCCTTTGTTTTTAAGTCTGCTTAAAAAACCCTCCATATATTCTTCGTTTTTGAACAATTTTTTATTAGTCTCTCCCTGTTCAGCAATAAAATCAAGAAATCTTGGAATATATCCTTGTTTTGAAAGATTATTTCTGTTTTCATAAAATTTAATTATGCTGTTAAGGGTACTAACAAGTTTTTTTCCAGATATCTCTTCTCCATCATCAATAATTATCTTTTCTTTTTGTATTATTCTATCAAACAGATACTCATTAAATTCATTTTCATCCTTTATATATCTCTCTTTTTTTCCTGATGCAATTCTATATAGAGGGGGTTGCGCAACATAAAGATAACCATTTTCTATAAGCTCTGGCATCTGTCTGAAAAAGAAGGTAAGAAGCAGCGTTCTGATATGTGATCCATCGACGTCAGCATCTGTCATGATTATTACTTTATGATACCTCAAGGACTCGATATTATACTCATTATCACCTATTCCTGTTCCAAGGGCTGTGATCATAGTCCTGATTTCTTCGCTGGATATCATCTTATCAAAACGGGCCTTTTCTACATTAAGAATTTTTCCCTTTAATGGAAGTATTGCCTGATTTTTCCTGTCCCTGCCCTGCTTAGCTGAACCACCAGCAGAATCACCCTCAACAATAAAAATCTCACATTTGGTGGCATCTCTTTCCTGACAATCAGCAAGCTTACCAGGAAGAGAATGATCAGAAAGAACTCCTTTTCTTCTTGCAAGGTCTCTGGCCTTTCTCGCAGCTTCCCTGGCCCGGGCCGCATCTACCACTTTGGAAAGTATTGATTTTATAACCTTGGGATTTTCTTCAAAAAAATTGCTCAATCCCTCGTTTACCAGTGTTTCTACAAGGCCTTTTATCTCGCTGTTTCCAAGTTTGGTCTTTGTTTGACCTTCAAACTGAGGTTCTGAAAGTTTTACACTTACTATAGCGGCCAAACCCTCTCTTACGTCATCTCCGCTCAACTGTGTTTTAAAATTTTTACTTAATGGTGAATTCTGAAGATATTTATTAACACTCCTTGTTATTGCGGACTTAAATCCACTGAGATGGCTCCCTCCCTCATGTGTATTTATGTTATTGGCAAATGTAAAAATATTTTCTTTATAAGAACTGTTGTACTGAAGCGCCACCTCTATAATAACTTTGTTTCTTTCCCCTTGTAAGCAGATAGGCTTCCTATGTAAAACCTCTTTACTTTTATTAATATATTCAACAAAAGACTTTATGCCTCCTTCATACATAAAATCCTTTTTCTTTCCAGTACGCTCATCAGCTATCCTTATTCTTACTCCCTTTGTAAGAAATGCCAATTCCCTCATCCTCTTGGCAAGGGTATCAAAATCAAAATCTGTTACCTCAAAAATATCAGGAACAGGCAAAAAAAGGATATTAGTACCAATCTTCTTTGTCTGCCTGATGATTTTCATCTCTGTATTGGTAACACCTCTTTCATATCGCTGGTGATATACATTACCCTCTTTATATACTTCAACTTCCAGAAAGGATGAAAGGGCATTTACGACTGACACACCGACACCGTGAAGACCTCCCGATACTTTATAGCTTTTATTATCAAATTTTCCGCCAGCATGCAGCTTAGTCATAACAACTTCAAGCGCAGGCATCTTCTCCGTGGCGTGCATCTCAATAGGTATACCTCTCCCATTATCAGTAACACTTACACTACCATCGCTGTTTATAAGTATATCAATAAAATCACAGTATCCGCCCATAGCCTCATCAATACTGTTATCCACAACCTCATAAACAAGATGATGAAGCCCGCTAAAACCAGTATTCCCTATGTACATGGCCGGTCTTTTACGAACCGCCAATAGGCCTTCTAAAACCTTTATATTTGAAGCGCCATAATCTGTTTTATTCACCATATTTTAAATCCTCATTGGCATAACCAGGCCAAGGAAACCTCCATCATCATCGCCCTTTATCATACAAGGGCTTGAACCATCACTGAATCCCAGTTTCACTATCTCACTGTCCATAGCCTGGAGCACATCCATAAAAAATCTGGAATTAAATCCAATTTCCAGTGGTTCACCATTAAATTCAATTTCAATACTATCCTTTGCGTCTCCCAGATCAGGATTTATCGAAATAAGTTCCATCTTATTATTATCCAGGGCAATCTTGACGCCCCTGTAGCTTTCACTGCTCATTATTAACATCTTTTTCATGCCATCCATGAGGAGATCCCTTTGAACCTGAATAATATATTTGGTCTCATTTGGTATGACAATATTGTAATCAGGAAACTTTGTTTCAAGGAGCCTGATCACTATAAGAGAACTGTCCTTTTTGGCTACACAATTATTCTGTTTAAAGCCTATTGAAATATTTCCACCTTCAGCAACAAGCCTGCTCAGTTCCATCATCCCTTTTTTAGGGACCATAACACCCTCATTAATAGAAAGATCTTCAATATTTGCAATTTCTTTATCTATCATAGAGAGACGATGGCCATCTGTGGTGACCATCCTGAGAAAGGTTTTCTCCTTAATAACTTTTTTTTCTATATATATCCCTGAGAGTTTAAAACCAGCCTCATCAAGTGTTACTGAATAGATAGTTTTATGTATCATCTCGCTTAATGTATCACCATCAATATTTATCATTACCACGCCTTCTGGTTCAACAAAGACAGGGTATTCATCAGCAGGAAGGCAGGCAAGGTTGTATGTTGTCTTATTGTCTGAAATGAAAACCCAGTTGTTTTCTTTTTCTTGTATATATATGGTCTCACTCTTACTTTCTTTTAATATATCAAATAGTTTTTTTCCGGATATAGTGATGCTTCCCTGGTTGATAACCTCGGCAGGGACGGTCTGTTGAAGACTTATCTCCAGGTCAGTTGCTGAAATATTAATAAATGAATCAGTAGCCGTTAATAGTATCGTCGACAAAATAGGCATATTACTTCTTTTTTCTATAATATTCTGTACTTTTGAAATTTATTTATAGAAGTCATATCTGTTTATTTTTATATCCATACCTGCCTCCGGGTAATTAGTTAATATTTATATATATAAATAGTAATAATAATAAGTCCTGTGAGTTTGTTTAATATTTAGCTAACACATTTAAAATATTAAAAAAATATTTGTACTGTTTTTTGAAAAATATTAATAGCTTTAAATAATTATTTTTTTGAAAAATTATTTTTTAAAGCTATTAATATATATATTGATAAAATTATGACAAATTGTTAATAAAAATGTGGAT
>JAFDJA010000314.1 GCA_019307745.1 Deltaproteobacteria bacterium
AGAGTAAGCGTAAAAAGAGACAAGCAGCTAAACATAAAAAGGAAAAACGCAAAAGCACGGCCAAACGCATCACAATGACCGATTATCCTTCGTTCCTTGCTTTGGAATATGATATAGGTTCAGGGCCTACCGAATCGTTCTGTGGCTGCCTAACTCAACGGCTGAAAGGCTCTGGAATGAAATGGGACAAAGATAATGCTGAATCTGTAATGGCATTAGTCGGCATATATTACAGCAACCAATGGGATAAATACTGGAAATCAGGGAACAAGGTTGCATAGCCACCAGAAATAATTCTCGCACACCCTGAACAGGCACATCTATTTTTTGGCCTCTCTAAAATAATTCGTGGGCAACCAACAGGCCCAAGATTACTTAACCCATTGTCACATAACCAGATGCATCTTGCAAAACACATCTCTTTTCTGGGACCCACTTACTTCAGCTTCCCATTCTCGGCAAAACAGTTTGGGCTGATGGCCTAATTTGGGCTGCTGGGGGGAAATTCGGCCATCAGGGGGCCCCAGGCTGTTTTGCCGAGTTAAATTCGCTGAATGTTTCACCCACAAATTATTCCGAAGAGCCATTTTTGGGTTGCCTTAACTTACTATTATAATATAATGTCTAAATATTCAGAGAGTCAACATCTGCCTGTTTTAACAGAATAATAGCATATATCTCTGCTTTTGCAGTGTTTGCTTAAATAAAGCCTTAGAATATAAAAATAGTTGTTTGTACAGATGTCGGAGGATAAAAAATAAAACCGTGGAAAATAAGATACCCGCACGAAGCCATTTTGTTCAAACTGAACTGCTCTATGGTAAAGGCCAGGCTGCCGTGGAGACCCTGCTGGGACATTGAAAAGACCCTTGAAAAAACAACGCAATGGTATAAAACTTATTCGAGATATCCTGAAAAAATTACAACTGCAACAATCGAACAAATAAATCAGTATATGAAGGTTTTGAAATGAGTTCTTCAAAAGGTGCAATATGAAGTTTGCCGAAACACCTTTAAAAGGTGCATTTGTCGTTACATGCGAACCTTTTGAGGATAGTCGAGGACTATTCGCAAGACTTTTCTGTCGAGACAGTTTAAAGGAGATTAATGATAATATATCCATTGCGCAGATAAACTATTCTCTTACAATAAAAAAAGGAAGCGTTCGCGGATTGCATTTTCAATACCCTCTGAAATCCGAAGTTAAGATGGTTCGCTGCTTAACCGGTTCAGTGTTTGATGTAATTGTGGATATAAGGCATAATTCCCAGACATTCCTCAAATGTCATGGTGAAACTATTTCTGCCAACAATATGAAAATGATGTATATTCCAAAAGGATTTGCACACGGATTTCAAACTCTCGAACCAAATTGTACATTACTGTATTTACACAGCGAATCTTATGACCCTTCCTGTGAAGGGGCATTGCGGTATAATGACCCTATGCTCGGAATTAAATGGCCATTAACGGATGCCCGGCTTTCAGATAGAGACCTAAACCATCCTCTGCTAACACCGAGTTTTTCAGGATTAATTATATGAAATGCCGATTTTGTAATAATGAGTTGAAGAACGTATTTGTCGATTTAGTCAACGCCCCCCTCTCAAATTCATATCTCACAAAAGAGCAATTAATAAATGAGCCGGAAATATATTTTCCGCTGAAAGTTTTTATATGCGAAAAATGCTGGCTTGTTCAGGTTGACGAACACAAGAAATTTTCTGAAATATTCGACAAAAACTATGCTTATTTCAGTTCATATTCTTCTTCCTGGCTAAAACATTC
Source organism: Deltaproteobacteria bacterium (assembly GCA_019307745.1). Taxonomy (GTDB): domain Bacteria; phylum Desulfobacterota; class DSM-4660; order Desulfatiglandales; family HGW-15; genus JAFDJA01. Next base: position 1,789 of record JAFDJA010000314.1, read on the forward strand.
AGAAAATTATGTAAATATGATCTCCGACAGGTTAAAATTGGACAAAGACTCGTTAGTAATTGAAATAGCCTCAAATGACGGCTATTTACTTCAATATTTTCTTCCTAAACGAATTCCCTGCATAGGCATTGAACCGACTGTTGATACCGCCAGGATTGCTAAAAAGAAGGGGATTCATAGTATCGAAGATTTCTTCTCTGTAAAATTGGCCAAACAACTTGCCGAGGAAGGGAAAACTGCTGATTTGATTCTGGGAAATAATGTATTAGCCCATGTCCCTGATATCAATGATTTTGTTGAGGGGCTAAGAATTGCCTTGAAACC
>JAFDJA010000163.1 GCA_019307745.1 Deltaproteobacteria bacterium
TCCTTTCAAATTATTCTATGCCTCAATAAGATTTATCAAGTCCTTCCTTTCACCCTTTAAAAACCTGCGAAGATTTTCCTCAAACACAGGAAGGACCTGTTCCATATAAATATCACTCTTCCCACCCATATGGGGCATAATAATAACGTTATCCAAATTCCATAGGGGGTGATCCTTTGGTAGGGGTTCCTTGCAAAAGACATCCAGGCCCGCGCCTGCAATCTTTTTTGCTTTTAGGACATTTACCAGAGCATCTTCATCAACTGTATCACCACGTCCAATATTAATAAAAAATGAAGTAGGCTTCATGACTGAGAGCTCTTTTTCTTTAATTATTTTTTTTGTTGCAGGTGTTGAGGGCACCACATTAATAAAAAAATCCACTTCTTTTAAGACATCAGTCAGGCCATCCGGCCCAAAAGAGTGATCAACAAATTCCATATCTCTTTTCCTGCTCATGATACCATATACGGTCATACCAAATCCCTTGCATTTTCGGGCAATCTCCTTTCCAATTGCGCCCACTCCAAGGAGTCCGACCTTTTTATTAAAAAGAAGGCTGACCTCTAGCCTTCCCCATATCTTTTGATCCTGATTTCTCATGTTTTGGGGGAATCTTTTTACAAAGGCAAGCATCAGGAGCAGTGCCAGTTCCGACATTTGAGGGCCATGAATACCACGCGCCGAGGTTAGTATAATGTCCTTTTTAAGTGATGGAAGTTCTAAGATTGAATCCATCCCGGATATCATTGACTGTATCCATTGTAATTTCTCAGCCCTTTTCATAAGATCATCAGAAACACCGAGTGTAAACATTATATCAATACTATCAATAAAATCTACAGCCTCTGCCATCCTGGCAACTGCGTAAATCTTAAGTCCGGGGAATTTTGACTCTAATATCCCTTTTGCTTCCTCTGCAAAAGGTGCCGATATCAACAGGTTCATTTTTTCTCCTCTCATTAATCAATTTTTAAAACTGACAGTCAACAACTAAATCTCAACCCCGAGTCCAGGTGCCCCAATCCTGCCTAAACAACTATAACCTCTTTAGGAGTTTTGTGAAGGCACTCGCTGACTCCGCCCTCTGTCACTATATAATTATCACATACAACGGCCCACACACTTTTATTAGAAGCACATGGATGAACAGCAATATTCATACCGGCCTTAAGCAACATTGGGTCATCAGCTCTTATAGCCGGTCTTTCAACCAGATCATATCCCTGACCATGTGCAAAAAGACGTTTTTCAGGAAAATAGCCATGTTTTTCAAGAAAATTGTTACTGGCATCCACCAGATCTTTGGGGGATACACCCGGTCTCATCATCTCAAGAACTATCTTTTGCGCCTCCAAAGAGGTCTCAAACGCATCATGTAATTCCTGTGAAGGCTCTCCAATGGAAAATACCCTGCCGATCTCAGCATAAAAACCTGAAGGGCCATTGATCTCAATGAGCACTGACAGCTGATCACCCTCCTTCAGGACACGATTCTGAGAAGGCAGCCCCATAAATGGTATGGGACTCCCTGAAGGGCCGGAACCAACCATAACAATGCCCTGCTCGCTGCCATTAACAGTTGCCGCATATCTTGCCTCTGCATAAACCTCATAGGCCTTGATACCAGGCTTTATAATCTTTCTAATATGTTCAATAACCAGATCATGAAGCCCGGCAGTTACTCTAATATGTGCGATCTCTTCAGGACTCTTAATAACCTTTATTTCATCAATAAGTTCTGTGACATCAACAAATTTTAAATCCGGTAAATGTTTTTGCAGATGTTCAATAAAACTGACAGGAATAAATGATTTGCCCACAAGACCTATAAGCGCTCCCTTTTTCTTTTTTAGGATTCCCATGGCAAGTTCTGCCTCATAGCCGGCCGAGTAGTTAAGAGAAGGAAGATGAGGGGCTGTCAGCCTGGCCTTTATTCCATAATTTTGATTTTTAGGAGAAGGATCATCTTCCATATCAGGCCCATGGGCAATGAGGGTTATCTCATCATCAACTGGAAAAACAGCCATTAATGGATATCCATTCTGTGCCCATGTATCACAGAACCATTTAATATTGCCTCCAAGATAATCCTCATCATTCCGGACAATCAGATAATCTATTCCATTAGCATTCATCATCTGCCTAACAGCATCCCATCTCCTGTCAAGTTCAGATGTAGATATCCTGTTTATCAATTCTTTCTCTGTATTTTTCATGGTATTTCCTTTAGTTAAAAATTATTCTCAATTCAATAAACCTTTATGTCTCCGGGCCACCTCTGATCCTTGTCACTATGATGTCTAAAACTGTCAATCCTAAAAGACCAATAATCATTTTCCATTTAAAACATCCCTGATAATCCTGACAATCTCGGACAAGTTGCCTGAATTTAATTCTCATACATGCTCAAAGGCTGCAAGGACACAAGAATCATGATAAATATCAACAAAAAACTCTTGTTCGTCCACTCATTGTTAAATCCATATGTTTCTGTGAAACTCATGAATAACTTTTTCTATTGGACTCTGTCAAACATCTTCAATACGGATATTCCGGTTTCTTAGGTTTTCGGGGGCTCAAGGGGCCATTTCACTTGCACAAAACAGGTCTTCTTAGGGGTAGTGAGCTAAGGGAAATACCATTGTTGTTGAAAAACCTTAATATTGGGATGCTTCATTTTTTCAAAACCCATTATGTTGTTTAGCGTGTAAGTGCTGTTGGGCATATATAAATAAATTAATTGTCTGGAGCTAATACTTAATCTATTTTTTTAAATCTGCTCACGACAGCCTGGCAAACAGGACAGTTCTCAGGCGCAAAATCTTCATGAATATGTCCGCATATTTGGCAAACATAATATTCCATATAGTCCTTAGAGAACATATTTTCCATGGCCTTACGGTAGAATTCGGCATGTTCAGCATCAGTCTTTCGGGACTGCAAAAACGCCTTTTTCACAGCTTTACTTGCCTCACTGGCATCCTCAATCATCCCTGGATAACATTCCTCTACCACCCTGTTTTTATTCTGAAAAGCCTCCTTAAGATTCTCTTCCGTAGCACTTATTTTCCCCCTCATCAACAGAAGAAAACGTTGTCTATGAACTAAACCGGCATTTGCCATCGCCCTAAATAGCCTTGCCAGTTGGCGAAATCCTTCTTCTGCTGCTTTCAAAGAAAAAACAGCATCGCGTGCCGCAGTCCTGGATTCTTCTGCAAAAGCAAAAGTTAGATTCTGGTCAATTTTATCAGGCAACCTTAAATCCTCCCAATCAAAATAAAATACAATTGCAGCTAAAACCAGTATCTTTTTTCACCTTGTCTTGTATTGTATTTTACAATATACAAATAGAATAGATCAGGAGCTGTGAAAAAAGTCAAATGTGAAATTACAGATATTGAAAATGAGAACTAGTTACCATGTTATGGAGGATTTAAGAATGTTTGAACATATTCTTGTTCCCACAGATTTTTCAGAAAAGAGTAAAAAAGCATTGGAGATAGCAATTAAAATGACACGATATGAAGATATACATAAAGTGACCCTGCTTCATGTAATAGAAACCATTGAAGGTACAGAGCAAGATGAGTTTGGTGATTTTTATAAAAAGCTGAGAACCAGAGCTGAAAAAAACATGCTCAAAATGACTGGGCCTTTCAAAAATGAGGCTGATTTAATAGACACGAAGATAGTCTATGGCAAGAGGGAGGCAGAGATAGTAAAATTTGCCCATGAGAATCAAATGGACTTAATTGTCCTCAGTTCTCACAGGATCGGCGAAGAAAATGCCTATAACTGGGCCACAATCAGTTATAAGGTCGGCATCCTTGCTCAATGCCCTGTCATGATGGTGAAATAAGATTTAGGACGCGCGCCAGGCAGAAAGACAATAAGGATCCGCTCAAGAACAACTTGGCATTTTAACACTCAGATGATGAAATGTTAAAATTGCGAAGTTACATTGGAGTGGACCCTGAGTCTGAAACATATAAGCAAGAACCATTTAAGAAACAAACCCTTCCAGCAGATCGAAAATTCATACGCACATATTTGCAGTTGTTGAAGCGAAAGTAATACGTAAATGATTATCCAAGTCGATCTAATTCCGCCTTTCTCAGTTCTATCCTGGCCTGGGCTAGCTTCTTATAATACTTCCCGGTCTTATCAGGATCCTTGGCATCAACAGCCTTAAGGAGATCTCCTTCAAGCTCTGCTACTTCCAAAAGCTTATAATAATCCAAGGATTCCTTTAAGTGAGCAATTACGATCAGACCGGTTAACACAGGGTGGTTATTAGTCACATTAGCATCCTTAAATCTGATCCCATGCTCCAGTTCCACCTCAAGCCCGACACGAAACTCCTCAAGGTCAATATCCATATCTGCAACATTAACCAGAGAAAGGATCACCTTTGCCTCGTCCCCAGACACAACAGGTTCGCGCATATTGGTCCAATCGCTAATTTGAAGCTCTTGACAAACCCTGCTCACCTCATCAACTGTGATATATTGTGGTATCTCCATACAAAAATCCTTGAATAAAAAATTTTAAAAATGGTCATAAGACAATGAAAATCCCTCAGAATGATCAGCCATGATATTCTGTTAAATATAATCTCAGGCTGATAACTACATTTAAAATCAATCAATCAATTCCAGAAAAAGCATTAGGTTTAGCACCACATACAGGGCAGGCATCAGGGGCAGAATCAGCTACTGTATAGCCACATACCTGACACACATAATAGCACTCTATATCTCCAGGATTATCAAGACTGTCAAGTGCCTCCTGATAAAGGCCGGCATGTATTTCCTCAACCTCATTTGCAAATCGAAAACTTCTTTCCGCGACCTTATTCCCACCAGCCTGGGCATTCTCTATCATCTGAGGGTACATCTCTTTAAACTCATGTATCTCACCTTCAATTGCCTCTTTGAGATTTTCAGCTGTGCTGTTTATCCCTTTTAGCGCGCGAAGATGAGCATGCGCATGCACTGTCTCTGCCTCGGCAGCGGCCCTGAAAAGCTTAGCGGCCTGAGGATAGCCCTCTTTATCCGCATGTTTGGCAAAGGCAAGATATTTACGGTTGGCTTGAGATTCCCCGGCAAAAGCTTCCTTTAAATTATCTTCTGTCTTACTCATAATAATATCCTCTCTTTTTAAAATAGTCCGTATTTTTGAACGGGGTAAATTAAGTTATCAGGGATTACCCTTCCCCAAAAAATCTCATCATATATATGGACTTTCACAAAAACATTTAAACAAATCATTAAAAATCCAGGTAATTCTTCACAAACTGTCTGGAAAAATACAGGCCAGCTGCAGCGCCAATAGCGCTTGCAAAAACAGCGGTCATTATTCCAATTTTGCCCCCTAACCACCAACCCAGGCTGCTCCCAGACATTATCCCCATCAACACAATGATCTTAGAAATCATATTGTCTCATAAAAACAGATTATTTGTGCCTAATAGACATTTGCAGACAATTATCATAACTGTGATCTGAACTTTTTATTACCGAGTTAAGTCTGATCCTGCCGGATATCTCCCAGCCGTACAATAGCATAAAGGAGCACTCCAAAAAAACCGCTCATAAGGGCGATAACGATCCACAACCCTGAACCGGCATTTCGTTTGCGAATATCCTGATACACCCATATAGCCAGCAGAATATGCAAAGCCAAAGTCAGACCTAGAAAAATTCCGCATGCAGCCCTTCCCTTTAATCTGTGATACCCCTGATAATATTTTCCATGCTCATCATCTTCCTTATCCAACTTTATATCGGCCTTGCGCTCCAGCAACTCCAGTTGACGCATCTGCCTTTCAAAGTCCAGTTCACTCTTACGTTCCTCAAGCTCAAGTTGACGTTTATGGAGTCTCATCGGAGACGGAAGTTTTTTTGTCAATTCTTCCTCAACCACAACCGTTTTCTGGGGCGATCTTCTCCTGGCCTTTTCTGCTGCCTGTCCAGAGGCAAATATAGTCAAGACCATTACTGCTGCCAATACCATAGTAACAATTCGTTTATCCATATTATCCCTCCATTAAAATGCAATGCTCAAAAAAAATTACATCCTGAATCTTGCATAAACAATGTTGAAGAGTATCATAAAAAACGATATATTTAAATAGTTACCCAGGTATTTATTTGGATATAGCCGACACCTTTTTGGTTAACATAAACTTCAGGTATTTGTTTTTTCAGGATTGTTCTCATGCTTTCCTATATCTATCAGTTTGAGGCCTCTGCCTGTATCGTTTTTCTGTGATCATAACCCT
>JAFDJA010000059.1 GCA_019307745.1 Deltaproteobacteria bacterium
AAAAATTTGATTTTGACAAGGATGGGAAAATCTCACATGATGAATGGGAAGCTATCAAACCAAATACCGCGTACAAAGATAAGCACTGGCCTCAGTATGATTTAAACCGTGATGGATCTATCACGTTGGATGAAATCCCACAAGCACAAGCCAAGTCTTCCGAAGCCAAACCTAGTTATGATGTAAGTCAAATTGCTTTCATCGTAAAATTTGATAAAAACGAGGATGGGAAAGTAGATAATAAAGAGTTCACAGGACAGCACTTCCCTGTCTATGATAAAAACAGTGATGGATTTATTGAAGTTCACGAAGCTCCCCAAGGCGAGACAGCATATTAAGTTGTACAAATCACTCGGAACTTATAGGTTTCAAACCGCAGTATGATATTTCATCCTCCACCCTCTTAAATTAGAGGGTGTGGGATAAATAAAATTTAACTCAATACTTCCAGCGTCTCTTTTTGATACCCCCTATAATTCAATCTAAGGTATCTCTTTAAATAATCCGTTTAACTTATTAATTTAAATTCAATATTGGCGTAGATAGGGCTGGAAAACAAGTACCTGAAAAACTCACTATTTCCCCCTGTTAATGAGGCCATCCCGAAATTTAACTGGATTGGGATCAGAAGAATTGATAATATAGGCCTTGTCATAATCCGCGATAGCCTTATCGCCCTCTCCTTTTTTGGACCATACCAGCCCCCGGCGGATATATATTCTTGAATCATCGGGACTTAATTCTATTGCCCTATTAAAATCTGCCAGGGCGCTGTCATAATCACCTATTAAGGCAAATACTCAACCACGGTATTGATAAAGCTTGCTGTCTAGACGGGCTAATTCCAGAATAATATTGTTCAATTTATATAAGATTACACTTTCACTAATGTGGTACTGAAACGAAAATTGAACGGTTGAAACGGTAATTACAGCTTTCGTGTATTAAATATTTCCAGCGGTGAGGGATTTCTATCCGCCCGGACGGTCATAACTCCTCTCAAAGACAATCTCCCATTTCCCGCCATTCTTTAACAGAATAAGCATCTTTTCCGATTGGATTGAAAAATTAGAGGAGCTATAATCCTGTAAAAAACGGACAACTATCTGATCATCTCCTACAGATCCGGAGACCCGAATATCTGATATATTTAAACGTATCCAACCCTTCTTACGATCCTTGATTTTCTTATCAAGGTTCCATTCATCCTTGTCAAACCTGTTTGAATAAAAATCGTCAGAATAGAAGGATATATAGGCAGCCATGTCACCATTCTCTCCGGCGGTCTTCTCCCAGGCATCCTTCCATTCCATGATAAAGTGATTTATCTCCTCAACCAGTTCAGCGTCTGCTCGCTGCTGTTCTTCAACCGGAGCGGACAACTCAGCAGGCAGTTGCACTGACAGGTCAGAGACTGCCGACACAAAATTATTCTCAGAGCTATCCGGTTTAACAGCTCTATCCTGTTCGCCCGTTATAGTAACTTGCAGGGCGGTCGGCCCTTTATCACTGTTTCTCAGGGCAGATCCCCAAATAGCAACAAATACAAGCAAAACAAATAGAAAGCAGAAAAAATACAGGATCTTCTGCTCATTAGAAAACCTTCCGAATCTTACCACACCAGCTGTCGTATCCTCTTTTGAACCTTTTCTTACGGCAAGGTCTATCAGACTGTCGCAGTATTTTTTTGGATTTTTTGTCTTTGAAAAAAGCCAAATCAGGTCCCTGTCTGTGATTCGTTCTGTCAGTCCTCGAGTTGTCATAAGGATAAAACCGGATCTTGGGACAGAGTACTTTTTAACGTCCACTGACAGCTCCCTACCCATTCCCAGGGCGGCTGTAAGGGCAGACATAACGTGCGGGTCAAGATTTTTCATATCCGCATAAGGATCTTCCTCTTTGACTGTGTGGTCACGCGTAAGCTGATCAACTTCATCCTTAGATATCGAATATATTCGGGAATCCCCAAGGTGGGTAAAATAAATGATTGATCCCCTGACATAAACCGCGCTCACAGATACAATAATCTCCTGACCAAGCTCTTTCTGTTTTTTGAAGACAGCCTTATTGGCATTATTTAGAGCAAGGGCAAAAGAGCTGGCAGGAGTTTGTCCTCCTGAAATAGAATGGAAAAAGGATTGACTGATTATATTGAGGGCCAGTTCACTCCCTATGATATTGGAACCATCCCTGCCGATACCATGCGTAACGACAAAGAGGTTGTCTTTGTGCAGAAAAGATTCTCCAGCCCTACGGCCATGATCTCCCGCATGTGTCTTAAAAGAATATTCCAGCGTCCTCATAATTGACTACCTATTACCACCTCGGGAGCATAACCGGACAGACCCAAGACCTGAAAAAAATTAAAATCATGACAGATGTAAAACCACTTATCCTGTAAAAATATCAGTGGTTCAGAAGCATCTTTTCTATCAGATGAGACGCTGAAAAGTCAAAATATTTACGGATAAATAAACAACTCTATTTCTAACCCTTAATAAGACCAATCCATTGCCCTTAATCCATTTTCTGCCGGGAATATATTTAACCCACAATTGAGATTATTCCCCCCCCACTGGCAGGTTATCTCAAATATCTTGATTTAACAGCCTGTGATGTTATTATGCCCTCCTGATATATAAAACAGTTAACAGAGGAGTTCATAGAACAGATATGGCTGAAAAAAAGGCAAAGAACGACAGATCATTGCGTTTCTATAATGAAGTACTGGGGCTTGAACGCCTTCACTATGGACTTTGGAACCCGGAAGACGAATTCTCCATCACCGGTGTAAAAAAGGCGCAGAAAAGGTATGAACAACACCTGATCGACCAGATACCTGCAGGATCAAAAAGCATCCTGGACGTAGGATGCGGTACAGGAATTATGTCCAGAAATCTTATAGATATGGGTTATGATGTCGAGGGGCTGTCACCGGATATCAATCAAAAAGAAATTTTCACACAACAAAACCGGACCAGATTCCATTTCTGCCGTTTTGAAGATTTTGAACCTGATAATCAATATGACTGCGTAATAATGAGTGAGTCAGCACAATATATTCCTGTAAATATGCTGTTCAGGGTGGCAGGCAAGGCCATTAAAGAAAATAAATATCTTCTGGTATGTGATTATTTTTTATCAAACAGTGCATCAGGTCCCTTGGCAAAAAGCGGACATAACCTGGACCAGTTCATGGCTGAGGCCGGAAAAAGAGGTTTTAAAATAATCTATGATGAGGATATAACAGACAAGGTAGTGCGGACACTGGATTTAGGTAAAAATATAGCCGACAGGATACTTTTGGCCATTAATATCGGGACGGAAAAGATCAGACAGAAGTACGCCTTCCTCACCCGCTTTATACTATGGATGTTCAGAAAAAAAATTAACTCTGTCCAGGAAGATATGAGGCTTCTGGATTCAGAGGAGTTTAAAAAAAACAAGATATACAAGCTAATGCTTTTTCAGCTTAATGCCGTGGACAACAGAGGTTGATAAGCATTATGAAAATCAGGTAGATAAAGGATGGCAGATTGCCGGAGATGTAAGCACTACTATATTACATGGGATAAAAATTTCCCCTACGGCTGCCGCGCCATGGAATTCAAGAGCCTTGAACAGCCTTGTCTTGCCGTGTTTAATAGCTCCGGCACTGAATGCCTCAGGTTTGAGCCCGGAAAAACCAGCAAGAATCCACAAAACAAGTGCTCCCCCGGACATAAGGTCTAATAAGTCTATGTCCCCTTCTCTTTTTTAATAACCCTTATATCTGTAATCCGTGTTTCCGGATACTGACCTTCTTCATCCTTTTCAAGGTACTTTACCATATCCCACAATGCATTCAGGCCAATGGACACCCCTACGAGAGCTTCCATCTCCACACCTGTCCTTGCCTGCGCCCTTACCATACATCTTACTTCAATAAAGTCTTCAGTAATCTCAAAATTAACTTTTACCATATCCAGAGGAATCTGATGGCAATGAGGGATAAGCAGGTGAGTCTGCTTGGCCGCGTTCATACCAGCGACCTCAGCAACGGGCAAAGGATCTCCTTTTTTTATATTTCCCATCCTTATCTCTTTAATAGTTGAGGGGGCAAGCAACACTCTACCCACGGCCTCTGCAGCGCGTCGTATGATCGGTTTGTCCGTAACATCTACCATTCCCATATTAAATCCTCTCTTTTCAGTTATCCACTTCCTGATCCAGGTTGAAAAGCTCTCTTGTTATATCCAGATAATTATCCTTAGATGTGCTGCCCGCCTTTTGTTTAAGTACAAGCACCGGGTCATTGAGTATTTTGTCTGTCAGGGATAAAGTGAGTATCTCGATGGCCTCTATTTGTGAAGGGATAAGGTCTCCCAGGCTGGAAAGACTTTTTTGAATTTCTGTTTTACGTATGCTCTCTGCCTTTTCCTTCAGTGCGGCAATCGTGGGCACAATTTCAAGTGTCTGCAACCAGTTTCCGAACCTGATCACCTCTTCAGCTATTATTCGTTCCGCCTTGACGGCCTCCTGTCTTCTTTGTTCTGAATTCTCCTCCACAATGTCCTTAAGGTCATCAATGTCATATAAATACACGTTTCCCAAATCATTGACTTTCGGATCAACATCCCTTGGAACAGCTATATCAATAAAGAATATGGGTCGGTTCCGCCTTTTTTTTAGCAGACCTTTTAATGTGTCATACACCACTATATATTCAGTGGATGCAGTGGAAGTAATTACTATATCCCCTTCAAGGAGACTGGTCTCAATCTCTTCCCAGAGTACCGCTTTGCCATTAAACTTTTCAGCTACATTTAAAGCCCTTTCAAAACTACGGTTCGCGACTGTGAGTGAGGTTATCCCGTTACTGATAAGGTGAGTTGCCGCGAGTTCAGCCATCTCTCCGGCACCGATAAGGAGTATTTTTTTATCCTTGAGATCATAAAATATCTTTTTAGCTAACTCCACAGCCGCATAGCTGATTGATACGGCAGCCTGTGAGATCCCTGTCTCTGTCTTTACGCGTTTGGCAACATGAAAGGCCCTATGCATGAGCCGGTTAAGCACAACACCGGAAGTATGGGATTCCGATACCGTTTGTCGATAGGCATCTTTTATCTGCCCCAGTATCTGGGGTTCACCTACAATCATAGAATCCAGGCTTGCTGCGACCCTGAAGATATGTTTAACTGCCTCAATCCCTTGAAAAAAATAAAGGTTAGGGATCAAGTTTTCCTCAGGTATATTACTAAGACGGGACAGCATATCAACTAACACCTGTCTTGCTGATTCCGGATCATCACAAATACAAAACACTTCTACGCGATTGCAGGTAGAAAGAAAGAATCCTTCTCTGAGATGGTCTGAATCCCTTATAAAATCCAGGGCATATGAGACGTTTTCAGGGTCCTTTGCCAGGCACTCCCTAAACTCAACAGGCGCGGACTCGTGATTCATGCCTATATTAATAATGCTTATCATAATCCTGTCCCGCCTATCAGGCTGCTGAAACTATGATAGCTGCTGAACAACAAACCACCGCCTATAAATGCAAAAAGCAGGATAATAAAGCATGCAATAGAAAGGAGAGCGGCCTTTTCACCGCGCCAACCCACTGCCAGTCTTCCATGTAGTAAAACTGCATAGGCAAGCCATGTAATCATAGACCAGACCTCTTTGGGGTCCCATTGCCAGTAGCTTCCCATGGCAAACTGAGCATAAAGTGCCCCTGTTATGAGCCCGATGGTCAAAAAACAGAATCCATATATCAGAGAACTCCTGTTGATCGCGTCAAGAGATTCAAGGGAAGGGAGTCTGGAGTAGATTGAACCGTGAAATTTTTTCTTTATTTGACGCTCCTGCATCAGGTACATAATTGATGCCATAAATGTGATCACAAACATTCCGTCGCCAGCAAACACGGTGAGGACATGAACCCATAACCACGCACTCTTTAAGGCAGGTTTAATTATCAATTCAGTCCCGGGAGCCATAGCGGAAAGAATCATCATAACAGCCACAAATGGCGTTACAAATGAACCAAGCACCATCAGGCCAAATCGCTTGTGAAAGATAAAATACGCAAGTGTAATAAACCATGCAAAAGATGAGAGCGCGGATTTCAGACCCAAAACAGGCAAAATCCCGAGTGTGCTAAAAAAAAAAAAAAAAAAGACAGTGTGAAAGGCAAAACCCACTTCCAATACCCTGTAGGATACCATGAAAATCCTTTTCTTCTGGACGATAATGAAGACAACAAATCCGCATGAGGCCACAAGCATTAGGATAAGAGCTATTGTGAACAGTATCTGGTCCATATTCTATTCTGCCTTTAAATAATTTATTATTTTCTGTTGGGTAATTTCAAATTTTAATATCCCGCCAATAAGTGCCGCTATCTTTTCCCATTCTCCTCCGCATATAAGCTCAAATAAAGGAGAATCAACAAGCAATGTAAATATTTCACGATTTTCATCACTGGAACCTCCCTTTTTAATTATCTCCTTGCGCAATCCACCCATCAGGTTCAGATAATCTTCATACTCTTTACCATACAGAGATTCAAGCTCTTTTCTCAGCTTCCTGGCAAGGGCAGGACTTTTCCCTGAAGTGGAAATCGCTATTATCAGATCACCTCGTTTAACTATGGAAGGGACGATAAAATTACAGTCATCAGGCTGATCAACCACATTGACCAGGATTCCCTTTTTCTTTGCCAACTTACCTATTCTGCTGTTTTCAATGGAATCGTCTGTTGCCGCGATAACCATATAGGCGCCATTTAGTTCATCCTCTTTGAATTCAGTGCCCTGTATTGAAACCTTACGCTCTTTTTCATATACCTTCAGCAAAGGAGAAAGCTCCTTTGATATAATATGGACATCAGCACCACAGTCCACCAGGGTCATTACCTTGCGCTGGGCAACATTACCGCCTCCCACAACAATAATCTTTTTGTCTTTCAGCTCTACAATAATTGGATAATATGCCATACAGAGATCTCCTGTGAACCTTTATAATTCGGCAAGCCACCATAGTTATGGCAGATGGTCAAATCGTTTGTGCTCATATATACTGATTTCCAGTATCAGCGATCAACTTCTCAATACCCTCTTCACCGGATTCCAATCGAATCTGAAAAATCAAATCCTCTATTTTTTTTCTTTTTACAGGATCTCTTTCAAGATCATCAGTGGAATGGTAAATTCCTCCTCTTCTTCCAACCCTATAAATAAGCCTCTCTTCATCGGAAAGTTTCTGATATTTCATGATAACACCAAGGATCTTTTCTTTGTCATCAGGCATCCTACCTGCCACATCCTCAAGGAGATTCATAATATGATCACTGGCTATTACTCCTGTGACTCTGACCAGACTATTAACAAATAGCTTTATCTCATCTACAAGCATATCATCCGTCATCATATTAAACTCACCACTGTTCACTTTTTCTAAAATGGAAACCCTGTCAGGCACCCTAAGGCTCCTGAGACGGATGAAGTCAGGGTTTATCTCATTAAGTACATGGGCTGTCTCTATTGCATGCTCCCTCCAAAGGTCCTGACCACCAAGGCCGGGCATGACATATTCAGAGAGCTCCATCCCCGCGTCAAGCACCCTTTTACCGGCATCTATATGCTGTACGGCAGTTACTCCCTTTTTCATAAAATTCAGTACGGCATCACTCCCACTCTCAAGACCCACATGTATCCGGTTAAGACCTGCCTGTCTTAAATCCTTCAACTCCTCCAATGATCTGCGGACAATGGTGCGAGATCTGGCATATGTGGTTATACGAGTGATATCGGGGAATTTTTCTCTGAGAAACTTAAGCACCTCAACCAGTTCCTCAGGCTTCATAACAAGATTATCCGCATCCTGGAGAAAACACTCATTAGTCCTGCAATAAAGCCAGACAGCTATACTCTGCCAGCTCATTCCGCATTCAGGCTTGTTAATGACATGATTAAGCACCTCGTCCGTGACTACGCCGTTTAAGCCTAGTTTCCAGGAAATCTCTATGATCCTGTCAGCAATATCCCTGGCAGTCTGAATATCCTTTTTAATCTCCTCCACAGAACGCAGTGAAAATTTTTTCGTCTTATATACGGGGCAGAACAAACAACGGTTCCATGGGCAGTTGCGTGTAACCCTTAAAAGGAAGCTCCTGGCCTCATTAGGGGGTCTTATTGGTCCCTGTTCAAATCTGAGTGTTTTTACCATCTGAATAAACCTCTATGAATAATGTTATGCTTATAGGATAAAGGCATAAATATTTCAAGCTTACATTGAAAAGGTGTTCAACAGATCCATTGGACAGTATAGGGTTTATATTAAGTTATTGGAGGAGTAATTAATCCTGAGATGAAGGTGTAATAATCATGATTTGGCGGGCATAGTTAACAAACCAAGGAACAGGTGATAACAGGTTGAGGGCTATAACAGGGAACAAAAAAAGATTCGAATCAGGACACAAGCTTCAAAAAGATTGTTACAAAACCCAGATATATAAGAAGGCTTATGATGTCGTTTGAAGTGGTTACAAAGGGGCCTGTGGCCAGAGCCGGATCAACGTTCAAACGTTTTAAAGCAAGTGGCACGGCAGCCCCAATAAATCCTGAGATAAAAACGATCATCACGAGAGAAAAGGCCACAACTATACCTAGGCCATAGCTTGAAAGCCAGATTCCGACAATAAGACCAAGTAAAATACCGCAGATAATACCGTTGAAAAAGGCAACCTTCATCTCAACCCACAGCCTCTTTCCAATGTTTAAAATGTCAATATCTCCGGTGGCAAGTCCACGAACAGCAACAGTCGAGGCCTGGGTGCCCGTGTTACCACCCATAGCCATTATCACGGGGAAAAAGAAAGTAAGGGCAATTATCTTTTCCAGAGATGCTTCAAACTGATTGATAACAAATGCAGCAAAAATGCCGCCGAAAAGCCCGGCAATAAGCCAAGGTAGTCTGGCTCTGGATATTTTTATCGGGGATTCTTCAGATAACTCCTGGTGGATAACACCTGCCATCAATGAGATATCTTCATCAACCTCTTCTTCTATAACGTCAATAATATCATCATGGGTTATGCGACCAACTAAGCGCTGGTGATCATCTACAACCGGTATGCTTACCAAGTCATATCGCTTGACAAGGTTTGCAACCTCCTCCTGATCCCTATTGACTTCAACGAATATCACTTCAGGATTCATGAGGTCTTCAATTTTACGCTCAGGGGATTCCAGCACCAGTTCAATAAGAGATACAACACCCACTAATCTGCCAAATCCGTCTATCACCCACAGGTGATAGAGATTTTCAACTTCTTCGCTCTTCTCTCTGACGATATCAATAGCATCCTGGACTGTGGAATCAGCCTTCACAGCTACAAATTCAAGGCCCATGAGACCGCCTGCAGTATCTTCAGCATAAGGCAGGAGCTTTTCAATATCCTCAGACACTTCATCATCAAGAGTATCTATAATCTCTTTGGCACGTTCAGCAGGCAAATCTCCAACAAGATCGGCTGCATCATCTGAATCAAGTTCTTTAATAATATCAGTAATTGCCTCATTATCCAGATCACTTATTATACTCCCCTGAACAGGTGCCTCTATTTCAACAAGAATATCCCCAGCCCCTTCAGGTTCAAGCAGATCAAACAGGAATAGGCGCTCTTCCTGATTGAGATGTTCAACAAGGTCAGCAACATCCGCCGCACGCAAATCATCGATCATTTTTATGAGAAGTTTACTGTTACTATCCTTGATAAAGGATTTGACATCTTCTACCATCTTTTCATTTATACCCTGACTTGTTTCTGGAGCCATGCCGCATCTCCTAAACTTTAAATTTTTGAAAAAATTCGGCTCTTTTAAAACTTTTGATACCTATATCCGGCTGTAATTCCACACAGGGCAATTCTTATTTGAATATCTTCAGCCTGTCCAGGACAAAATCACGGCAATCCGACTCATTTTCAACATCAAAATCAAGGTCTTCTGTCGAAAGTTCAGCTCTTGCCGCACTTTTATGACCACCTGCGGACCCTATGTGCCCGAAAAGCCTTTGCGCGACCTTTCCCGCATCCATCCTAAAACTGGCATTTCTAAATATTATTATAAATTTACTACCTTGAATACCTGAAATAACCGACCATGAGGCCTCTACCATCTTGAGGAAAAAATCTGCCATTATGACAAGAATATCCGGATTTTTCACCTCCCCCATATGAATAAAGGCTATATCCTTATGCATAACAAGACGATCCATTGCTGATTTAAAACTTTCAAGACTGTTTCTTGTCATCTCGGAAGCTTCAATCTTCTTTATTATATTTATATTCACATACTGATAAAGATACCTGAAGGCGTTTATATCATGTGATGTTGAAGATCTTATAAAGTTATCTGTATCAGTTTTAATTCCATAAAACAGGGCTGTAGCAAGAGTTGGAGACGGTTTGATATCAACTGCCCTGAGATATTCTGTAAGAATTGTAGATGTGGCACCATAATCTTCTCGTATATCAATAAACTGCCCTGTTGATATCGGATTGACCGGATGATGATCAATAATAATGTCATATTGATATTTTTTGAACAGTTCATTATGATGTGGCTGTGAATCAATGATAGCCCATTTTGTAATATCCTGAACTTTTATCTTTCTTATATGCTTCTGTTCGATCTTCAAGAGTCTTATCATTGCCAGATTATCGGCCCTCTTGATGGTATTAATATGAAAAATCTGTACTTTTTTTGCCCTTCTCCAAAAAAATCTCTTTAAGGCCAGGGCACTGGCCATGGCATCAGGATCCGCATTTATCAGTACTGCAACAGTATCTCCATGGTCAACTGAATCCTGGAGGATTCTGCACTTATGGGTAGAGGATGTTGATTTCGGGAATGGATGATTCATATTATATTTAAAACCTTCTTCCTTTCAGGATTATACGGTTAGCAATAATTGACTTTTTAAAGACTTGACATTATATAAAATCTAATCAAGATTTTTATTAATTTCCAGTAAAATAAAGATCTGAGGGCCATATTATGAAAAAATCAATTATTTCACCAATATGCTCGGCGCTTGTAGTTCCTGGTCTCGGGCAGATCCTTAATCAGGAGATCAAAAAGGGAATAATACTTCTTGCAATTGTCTTTGTGCTCATAATCTCCGGCACTGTCACGTTGACGATCATTATCAATTCCCTTTTAAATAATCCATATCTTGATTCCGCCTCAATAATAGAACATATTTACGGAGAAAACTCCACAAGTCTGAGGATTATTGCCGCCATATCATTTATTGTGTGGATATACTCGATTATAGATGCGTTTGTGCAGGGATTTAAGTTAGACAGAAAAGAGAGGGAAACATCTTGAAGTACTTTATGGCAGATGAGATATCTCCAGCAGATATAGAAAGGATAGACGAATTCCTGGAGCAGAACGCCATAAACTCCGACATGGAACACATATACTGGGTAGAGATACCAGGTGATCTATTAAATGGAGATCAGGCCCGATACCCTGAATACCATCCATATCTATTTTCAATTGAACTAAGCAGGGACTCGGTCAGGGCCGAACTCTTCCTGCGAACCCTTATCGATTTTCAGGGGAAGTATCAGGGCTATGCCACTGATAAACAGAGAACTTTTATATCAAATTTTATGGAAAACATGTTGACAAACCTGGGAATTCAAACCTGAAAAATAGGATCTAAAAGAGCTCCTGCCCTATCCTTTCCTTTAGTGCATCAATAATATCCCGGTCACTGGCAGATCCTGTCCAGATATTAACTTCTGTCTCATTGGATACCCGGTATTGAAAGAAAATTGTCAATGTATTATTATTTTCCAAAACTGCGGCTATCTTGCCTGTTGTGGAATCATGAGTCTTTGTCTGAATAATCAAATTTATATCTTCAAGGACCTTCAAGGTAGTATCCCAAGTCTCCATAAAAGGGGCCTTGTAAATTATTTTGGCAGAATCCTTATTGGAATTATGGCCGGTACCACTGGTTGAGATGCCATTACCGCTTAGCGCGCTATTCACACAACCCGCAAAAAATACTAATACTAGGATCTGAAATATATATTGTATATTTCTCATAGCAATAATCTCCCCTGATATTTTAAAGTCCTAAGATGAAATTAATACTGCCTGTCATGTGTTCTGTCAACTTATAGTTTATCCCTCTTAAATCCAGATAATGCAGTAGATTTCGTTGAGAGCAACCGGGTATTCGAACCCACTCTGCAGAAAAAAGCGTGCGGACAGCTCTGCTGTCAACCAAACGATCTTTATCCCGCCTTGGGGCAATAAGCCGTAATAAATTTCTACTGCGTTAACTGAGTTAAATCCGCGTACCGTATTTTGGTATAGAGGAACAACTACCCATCCCCTGAATGATCAACAATATTATTTTCTCCTAGCCATTTTATTGCTATGAATATGATTTCAATTTTATATCAATTGACTTGATCGGTTCCATCTGATAAAAAATTGCGTCAAACTTTCTACGGAGGCACTCTAGAATTATGGATTACAAAGATACCCTGAATCTGCCAAAAACCAAATTTCCCATGAAGGCAAATCTGGTAAACAAGGAACCGGAAATGCTGAAAAAATGGGAAACAGAAGGTCTTTATCATACAATACGAAAACTGTCCAAAGGCAAAAAACGCTATATGCTTCACGATGGCCCTCCATATGCCAATGGCAATATACATATGGGTCACGCCTTGAATAAGATACTCAAGGATATTATAGTAAAATCCAAACAGATGGCAGGATTTGACGTGCCCTACGTGCCTGGATGGGACTGCCATGGTCTGCCCATAGAACTAATGGTGGATAAAAAGCTGGGACCAAAGAAAAGAGATATGACTCTGGTTCAGGTAAGACAAGAATGTCGCGAATACGCAAAAAAGTACATAGTAGTACAGAGGGAAGAATTTAAACGCCTTGGTGTGTTTGGTGAGTGGGAGAATCCTTACCTCACAATGAACTACAACTATGAGGCTGCAATTGTCAGGGAACTCGGAAAATTTGCAGTTAATGGAAGTCTGATCAGGAGCAAAAAGCCGGTCTACTGGTGTAAATCATGTCAGACAGCCCTTGCTGAGGCAGAGGTGGAATATGATGATCATTCAACACCTTCCATATTTGTAAAATTCCCGATGATCTCTGATATCTCTAAAGAGCTTCCATCATTATACGACAGAAAGGTCTCAGTGGTCATCTGGACAACCACCCCATGGACCATACCGGCAAACCTCGCAATCGCTCTGCACCCTGATCTCCCCTATGTGGCAGTAGACATTGGAAACGATGAGGTGATTATCATTGCTGAGGGCCTGGCAAAAACCTGCAGGGATAAATTCGATTTTGAGATATTTAATATACTAGAGACATTCAGCTCCGGTAAGCTGGCTGGTATGAATACAAAACATCCGCTATACGACAGGGAGTCAGTAATAGTTCTGGCCCCATATGTAACCCTTGAAGCAGGTACAGGCTGTGTGCATACAGCACCAGGCCATGGACGTGAGGATTATGAGACTGGCCTTAACTATAACCTTGATGTATATTCACCGGTTGATGACAAGGGAGTTTTTACAAAAGATGTGGAGTTTTTTGCGGGTCAAGAGGTATTTGAATCAAACAGGGCGGTGATTGAAAAGCTCAAAGAGGTTGGTTCCCTTATTATGGAAGAAAAGATCTCACATGAATACCCCCACTGCTGGCGCTGCAAAAAGCCGATCATTTTCAGGGCAACAGAGCAGTGGTTTATCTCCATGGAAGAGGGTAACCTCAGGGAGAACGCCCTGGAGGCAATAAAAGGTGTCTCATGGATCCCTGACTGGGGGCTGGACAGGATCTATGCTATGATAAAAAACAGGCCTGACTGGTGTATATCCCGCCAGAGGTCATGGGGAGTCCCCATCACAGTATTTTTCTGTAAGGATTGCGGCCAGATGGTGATATCCCAGGAGATAATTGATCATGTGGCAGCTATGGTGGAGCAATCAGGTGCTGATGTGTGGTTTGCGGAAACTGAAGAACGCCTTGTGCCACAAGGAACCTGCTGTCCTGATTGCGGGAGTGCGAAACTCAGAAAAGAGACGGACATCCTGGATGTATGGTTTGACTCAGGAGTGAGTTATTCCGCGGTTATGGAGCACAGGGACTATCTGGATAGCCCATCAGACCTGTACCTCGAAGGAAGTGATCAGCACAGAGGATGGTTTCACAGCTCCCTTCTCTGCTCAATCGGCACACGCGGGATCCCGCCATACAGAAGTGTGCTTACCCATGGCTTTGTTGTTGACGGAAAAGGCAAGGCCATGCACAAATCTGTGGGAAATGTAATTGCCCCTGAGGCACTTATCAAAAAGTATGGAGCAGAAATCATTCGCCTTTGGGTTGCTGGGGAAGACTATAGGGATAATATAAGAATATCAGAAGAGATACTTCAGCGCCTTACTGAGGCATACAGAAGAATCCGGAACACCTGCAGATATCTCCTTGGCAACCTGGACGGGTTTGACGCTAAAAAGGGGACTGTTGTCCCATATGAGCAGATGGATGAGCTGGACAGGTGGGCGCTAAACAGGCTCCAGGAACTGAATGCGAGGATACTCAGGGCATATGATGAATTTGAGTTCCATCAGGTTTTTCATACACTGCACAATTTCTGTGTGATTGACCTGTCCTCCTTTTATCTGGATATCATAAAGGACAGGCTCTATGTATCCCCACCGGAATCACGGGCAAGAAGATCTGCACAGACCGTTATGAATGAGATACTCAATGTTGTTGTCAGGCTCATGGCACCGGTACTCTCATTTACAGCAGATGAAATCTGGCAGTTTATGGATGACACAAACAAGGCCTCCAGTGTGCATACATGTGAGTTCATCCCCGTAAAAGAGGAATTCATAAATTCTGAACTTGCTGAAAAATGGGAAGAAATCCTCAAGGTACGTAAAGAGATTACCAAGGTTATTGAGGTGGCCAGAAAGGACAAAGTTATTGGCCATTCCCTGGATGTATCCCTGATCCTTGGACTATCATCTGAACTTGAAGATATGCTCACCCCTTATAAAGATCAGTTGAGATCCATCTTTATAGTATCATCCGTTAGAATACTGCCTGAGGCCGAGATTGACGGTGGTTCACAGAGTGAAGAGATAAAGGGACTCAAAATAAAGGTTGAGTCCTCCATTGATGCCAAATGTGAACGCTGCTGGATATATGATCCCACAGTGGGCCAGGACAAAAGCCACACGACAATCTGTGAGAGGTGCAGCGGCGCACTGAAAGAAATGGGAATTTCCCAGTGAAATATTTTCATATAAAACTACTGCCAGCCCTGGCTGTGCTCTTTCTGGACCAGATCTCAAAGATCGCAGTTATATCAAACATAGATTTATATAACTCTATTCCTGTAATAGATGGGTTTTTCAGTCTAGCTCATATGCGGAACAGGGGTATGGCCTTTGGTATAATGAACCAATCAACTATCAGCTGGAAATTTTACCTGCTTGTTATCGCGACTCTTGTCGCGATTGGAGTACTTGTATACTGGCTTGTCAGGCTGAAACAAGAGGAAAAAAAAACCATGTTCAGCCTGTCCCTTATTCTGGGAGGAGCCTTAGGTAATCTGGTTGACAGGATAAGAATCCAGGAGGTGATAGACTTTCTTGACTTTTCTTTTATGGGACATCACTGGCCAGCCTTCAATCTTGCAGATTCCGCAATAAGCATAGGGGTAATTCTGATATTGATATATATGCTCTTTCAGAAGCCTCCTGATAGCCCGGATAATAACACAGAAGCAAATCGGAATCTGGATACTACTATAAACTGATTTTTATTAAGAATATGGATTAAATCTATGCTTCCAGACCTCTTCTCTATAGGACCTGTTACTCTACACACTTACGGACTTTGTATAGCAATCGGATTTATTTTAGGTGCGTTTATCACTGTCAAACTAGGCAGAAAGTACGGGATGACTCCTCAACAGGTCATGGATATGGGATTTGTCATGGTACTCTGGGGATTGATCGGTACAAGGGTTGCCTATGTATTGATGAACATTTCCTATTACAGATACAATCTCTTGGATATGTTCAAAGTTTGGCAGGGAGGTCTCGTCTTTTCAGGTGGACTGATTGCCGTATTTCTTGTCCTTGGCTGGTATATAATCCGTTATAACTACTCATTCTGGCAACTTGGAGACCTGTGGGCACCTGCAGGTGCGATAGGACAGAGCATAGGACGTATCGGCTGCTTTATGGCTGGCTGTTGCTATGGCAAACCAACTGACAGAATATGGGGAGTAACATTCTCCCATCCTAAATCCCTTGCGCCATTAAACATCCCACTTCACCCAACTCAACTCTACGCGGCCTTTAGCGGGATGTTGATATTTGTGATCCTGTTAATCCTGCACAAAAAAAAGAGCTTCAACGGACAGGTCTTTTTATGGTTCCTGATCCTTCACAGTACCAGTCGCCTTCTCATTGAACGGTTCAGAGGCGATAACAGGGGAATTATCATAGGATCTGAGTGGACAATAACTCAGGTCGTAACCATCATCATCCTTATCTCGGCAGTAACTGTCCTTTTTATGATGAAATCCATAAGTGAGAAAAAGAAAAGGAAACCAGAAAAATAGTTGATTTTGATCAACATAGAGATGGTGATTGCCCGTCAACCGGTACAGTGAAATTCCACACAGTTATCCATAGATACCCCCGGGTAAACCCGGGGTCCTTAAAACCGTTACAGCTTCAAATGAAGCTGACCTGAATCCTGGCGGCCCTGATACTCAACATATCGCCTGATCGTTTCTTCATC
>JAFDJA010000164.1 GCA_019307745.1 Deltaproteobacteria bacterium
ATGTCTTCTCTGAATTATCCACTACCTTTGAGGGACATAATTTCATAACAGGGTAGCATACCCTGGTAAATAGTTACATTAATATTTAACATTATATAGATGAAATTTTTAACGGTATTATTATTTAGCTTTTGTATTGCAGGAGCGACATTTTCTCAGGATTATCCCACCCTTGAGCTGGATCAGCCGGCTCCTGAATTCAATTTGCCGGGGGTGGATGGCAGGAACTATACCCTTGACGATTTTGATGCTGACATCCTGGTGGTCCTTTTTACTTGTAACCATTGTCCCACGGCACAAACATATGAGGACAGGGTGAACGACCTGGTATCGACCTATAAAAGCAAAGGGGTTGATTTTGTCGCCATTTCCCCTAATGATCCCAAAGCGGTCAGACCCGATGAGCTGGGGTATACCGATCTGGGTGATGACCTTGAAGACATGAAGATAAGGGCTGAATATATGGGTTTTGACTATCCATACCTTTATGATGGAGAGACCCAGGAGGTATCGCATAAGTATGGTCCGGTAGCAACACCTCATGTTTTTATCTTTAATAAAGAGCGAAAACTGAAATTTGTGGGAAGGATCGATGATTCTGAGGACGGCATAACTCCTGAAACCAAATTTGATACACGTGATGCAATTGATGCACTTCTTGCAGGTAAGACACCTGTTGTTCAGAAAACCAAAACATTCGGTTGCTCGATTAAATGGGCTGACAAAAGAGGATACGCTGAGGATTTTTATAAAAAGGCATATGCTGAGGAGGTTAACCTGGAGATGATTAATGAGGAGGAGATTATCAAACTGATCAGGAATGAATCAGAAAATCTCAGGCTGATAAATGTATGGGCTACCTGGTGTGGTCCATGTGTAATTGAATTTCCAGATCTGGTTGAAATAAATTACATGTACCGGAACCGTAGTTTTGAGATGGTTACCATAAGTGCAGATATCCCGGATAAGAAGGATGAAGTATTGGAATTTTTGGAGAAGAATCATGCCTCAGCCACCAACTATATGTTCCATACAAAAGATAAATATGCCCTGATCGAAGCAGTGGATCCTGACTGGCAGGGCGCCCTACCCTATACTCTGCTTGTCAAACCGGGAGGCGAGATATTATACGCTGGTCAGGGGACTATCGATCCGCTTGAAATGAAACGCAAAATTGTAGATGTTCTTGGCAGAGCCAAGGATTGGTAAAAATAGACCTCCAAGGTTTTTCACAAACCTTGGAGATTTAAACCTTTGCACCATGCAAAACTACTATAAAGACCACGACAAATTCTACGTAGCAATAGACTGCATCATCTTCGGCTTCGATGAAGGTCAGTTGAAATTGCTGATTCTGAAGAGGGATTTTGAACCCGCAAAAGATGATTTTTCACTCATTGGAGGATTTGTGAACATTGATGAGAGTACGGATGATGCTGCTGCGAGAATACTTAATAAACTAACTGGCCTTTCTGATATTTACATGGAGCAGTTACAGGGTTTTGGTGAAGTAGAGCGCGATCCGGGAGAGCGTACAGTGTCTTTAGCCTACTTTGCATTGGTGAAGATACAGGATATTGACCCCCTGCATGTTGAAAATAACGGCGCCCAGTGGTGTCCCATTAAGGATCTTCCATCTTTAATTTTTGACCATCATTTAATGGTTGATAAAGCAATGCGGAGGCTTAGAAGACGGTCAGGTAACCAGCCTCTTGGATTTGAGCTTTTACCGCGGAAATTTACCCTTCCCCAGTTACAGAAACTGTATGAATCTATCTTTCAGACTGAATTTGATAACCGTAATTTCAGAAAAAAGGTACTTGATATGAATATTCTGCAAAAGATGGACGAAAAGGATAAATCCTCCTCCAAGAAAGGCGCTTTCTATTACCGGTTTGATAAAAGAAAATATGACAAATTGGTCAAGGATGGATTCTTATTTAATCTGTAACAGGAAGCCAGTTGTCGGCTAAAAGAATAATGATAAATTTGTCAAAGTATCCTCAAAACATCAATTATGGTTGAAGTACTGAAGCTGGAAGTTTTTAAAGCTAACCTGGATATCGTCGAGCGCGGATTGGTCATATATACCTGGGGCAACGTAAGTGGTATTGACAGGGAGCAAGGACTGGTTGTGATCAAACCGAGTGGTATTTCTTACGAGGCATTAAGACCGGAAGACCTTGTGGTAGTTGACCTGGAAGGTAATGTTGTGGAGGGGGCCCTGAAACCCTCCTCTGACACACCAACACATCTCGTCCTGTATAATAATTTCAAGAATATTGGCGGCGTTGTACATACCCATTCAGAGTGGGCTACCAGCTGGGCGCAATCGAAGAGATCTATCCCGGCCTATGGCACAACCCATGCAGACTATTTTTATGGTGAGGTGCCCTGTACCCGGTCATTAAGTGAAAAAGAGGTTAAGGGAGATTATGAAGCGGAAACTGGCAATGTGATCATTGAGACATTTTCTGATATTGATCCCGATGCGGTTCCCGGTGTACTTGTAGGTCAGCATGGACCCTTTACCTGGGGGACTGATGCGGACAATGCAGTGCACAACGCAGTAGTCCTTGAAGAGGTAGCCAAAATGGCTTTCAGGAATGAAGTGCTGGGCAATAATAAAGGCATTGACCCATTTCTTCTCGATAAACACTTCCTGCGAAAACACGGGAAGGATGCATATTACGGCCAGGGAGAGAACTCGTAACTCGAAACTCGCGACTCGCAACTCGCAATTTTAATTTGAAACTACAATTTCAAAAGATATGACCAACTATGTTATTGGATTAGACTACGGAACCGACTCCGTCCGTACTGTCATTATTAATGCTACAAATGGTGAAGAGGTAGCCAGTTCAGTATTCAATTTTCCCCGCTGGAATAAGGGCAAATATTGTCTGCCAGGAAAAAACCAATTTCGCCAGCATCCTATCGATTATTTACAGGGACTTGAAGTTACGATCAGAGGATGTCTTGCAGAAGTATCAGAGGAAGTAAAGCAAAACATCAGGGCTATTTCAGTAGATACAACGGGATCAACTCCGGTAGCTGTAAATAAAGAAGGAACACCGCTTTCGCTTATGGATGGTTTTGAGGATAATCCCAATGCGATGTTTGTGCTATGGAAGGACCATACGGCTGTCGATGAGGCAGCTGAGATCAATGATCTGGCACGATCCTGGGGTGGAGTGGATTACACTAAGTTTGAAGGTGGAGTATATTCTTCGGAATGGTTCTGGGCAAAGGTATTGCATGTGATCAGGGAGGATGCGGAAGTTGCAGAGGCTGCATTCTCATGGGTAGAGCATTGCGACTGGATGCCAGCCCTTTTAACGGGTAATACAGATCCGTTAATTCTTAAGAGAAGCAGGTGTGCTGCAGGACACAAAGCTATGTGGCACAAGGATTTTGATGGATTGCCATCTAAGGATTTTCTGGAAAAATTAGATCCCCGGCTGGCCGATTTGAGAGACAGGTTATTTACTGATACTTACACTTCGGATATCCCGGCCGGTACTATTTCTAAAAAATGGGCAGATATTCTGGAGTTGCCTGAGGATGTTGTCGTTGGAGTAGGTGCTTTCGATGCACATATGGGGGCGGTGGGAGGAGAGATTGAGCCTTATCACCTTAGCAAGATTGTAGGAACATCTACCTGCGATATGCTGGTAGCCCCGATAAATGAGATGGGAGATACACTTGTTAAGGGAATATGCGGACAGGTCGATGGATCGATTACCCCGGGTATGATGGGACTGGAAGCAGGACAGTCGGCTTTTGGAGATATTTATGCATGGTTCAAAGATGTGTTGTCATGGCCGGTGGGTGAGATTCTCGCAGACACTGAACTCATCAATAAAGAGACGAAAGAAAAACTATCCGGTGAAATTCTGGATAATATCATTCCGAAATTATCTTCAGCGGCAGAAAATATTCCTCCTGGCGAATCAGGTGTTGTTGCCCTCGACTGGATGAACGGTCGGCGTACCCCCGATGCCAACCAGGCATTAAAAGGCGCTGTCTCGGGACTTACACTGGGAAGCGATGCTCCACGGATATTCAGGGCACTGGTAGAGGCTACAGCTTTTGGCTCCAAAAAGATCGTCGAGCGGTTTGTGGCTGAAGGTGTCAGGATCGATGGTGTGATAGCCCTGGGTGGTGTGGCAAAGAAATCACCATTTGTAATGCAGGTCCTGGCAGATGTCTTGGACAGGCCTATTAAAGTAGCCAGGTCGGAACAGACAGTGGCCCTGGGAGCAGCGATGTTCGCAGCCATTGTGTCCGGTATCTATAAATCTGTGGATGAAGCGCAGAAAGCAATGGGATCAGGCTTCGATGCCGTCTATGAACCCATCCCGGAAAATGTTAAGGCTTATCAGGATCTTTACGAAAAATATGGAAGGTTAGGAGAGTTTATTGAGAGCGAAACTATCTCCTAGGACCTCGCAACTTGCTAACTGCAATAGTTTTCGATTTTCTTACTAATTGAATTATCATGTTTGATCTAAAAGGTAAGCTAGCCCTCATAACTGGTTCCAGCCGTGGACTTGGGTACACATTTGCCATGGGACTCGGAGAGGCAGGAGCCGCGATAGTCCTGAACGGAAGGGACATTGAAGCCCTTGAAGCTGCAGCCCAAGGACTAGAAAAAAAGGGTATCAGATCATATAAAGCGGTTTTTGATGTCAATGATGAAGAAAGCGTCGTGGCGGAGGTCAAGCGAATCGAAAAAGATGTTGGTCCCATCGATATCCTTATCAACAATGCCGGTCTTAATTTGCGGCATAGCCTGCCGGATATGCCATTAGAAGATTGGAAGAAAGTTCTCGACGTCAATCTTACCGGGGCATTTCTGTTATCAAGGGAGGTTTCCCGTGGCATGATCGCCAGAAAGCAAGGCAAGATAATCAATATCTGTTCCATGATGAGTGAGCTGGGCCGGCCAACCACTCTGGCATATTCTGCCGCCAAGGGTGGTTTGAAAATGTTTACCAAAGCCCTTACGGTGGAACTGGCAAAATACAATATCCAGGTAAACGGGATCGGCCCTGGCTATTTCAAGACCATTATGACAAAACCGCTATATACCGACAGAGAGTTTGACGAATGGATCTGCGGCCGTACACCCGCCGGACGATGGGGCGATCCTGAAGAGCTGGTGGGTGCAGCTGTTTTCCTCTCCTCCGATGCCAGCAATTTCGTGAATGGACAGATCATCTACGTTGATGGTGGGATCTTAGCCGCCTTATAAGACCTTGGAGGTCCATTAAGCTATTTATACGAAAAACAATCAAGCTTTAAATCATAAAGCCTTTCTAATCAAGGGCTTAAAAATCTACCCTGGAGGTTATACCTTGGAGGTCCCTGCTACAAAACAAGTCAATTCCTTCGATGATTTTTACTATCTTGAGCCCGGAAATTGAGATCCGGTAAAAATTGCCTCTTAAGAGTATTGTAATATTATTTTTTGGTATCGTCCTCCTTGTTCCCGGTCGCGCACTCGGGAATGAATTCGATACGACAACTGCCGTAGTTATTTCCCGGCTGTCAGGAGAGATAAATTTTGATGGTATGCCCGATGAAGAGGCCTGGCAAATTATCGAACCCTTCCCGATGGTGACCCATACTCCGGTTTTTGGAAAGGAACCCACAGAAATAACCGTCATCAAGTTGACTTTTGATGATGAATACATTTATGTGGGTGCTGAGTTTCATGACAGTGATCCCTCAAAAATCCAGATGACCTCAAAAAAGCGTGATGAAATGAGTCTGGGGAGCGATTGGTTGGGAATCATTCTCGACACCTATGATGATAACGAAAATGCAGTTGCTTTTTTTACTTCTCCAGCCGGGATCCGTACCGATATAACCATAGCAAATGATGCTAATCCAACAGGCAGCGGGCCAAACAGTATGCCCATGAGTTCCAGCTGGAATACTTTCTGGGATGCAAAATCGCTTATTAATGAACAGGGCTGGTTTGCAGAAATGAGGATACCGGTCTCCAGCCTTAGGTTCCAGGATGAAAATGGGGTGGTAACCATGGGAGTAATCCTGTTCAGATGGATTCCCCATCTTAATGAACAACTATGTTATCCTGCAATAAACCAGGATTATGGAGAAGCGGGTGCTTTGAAACCTTCCCTGGCTCAAACTATTGTATTTCACGGATTAACCTCACAAAGACCATTATATGTAGCTCCTTATGCAATCACAGGATTTACACAGGAAAA